>JBOGLB010000406.1:0-3614 GCA_050745965.1 Terriglobales bacterium
CTGGCGCGGCTACGCACAGTGCGTGTATACGTCGTCGGAGATGTCGAATACCCAGGTGCCTACGACGTCAGTTCGCTGTCGACCCCGCTCAATGCTCTTTACGAGGCAGGAGGACCAACTTCCCGCGGATCTCTTCGGATCATCAAGCACATGCGCGGGAACCAGTTGATCGAGAAAATAGATATTTACGATCTTCTGCTCCATGGTGTTCGCGCCAACATGCAGAGATTGGAAGCGGGAGACACGCTGTTAGTGCCTCCGATAGGACGCGAAGTCACAATCGAAGGTATGGTACGGCGGCCTGCAATTTATGAGCTCGCCGATGAAGATAACCTTGCCGAAGTATTGGAATTGGCCGGTGGGGTATTGCCTTCTGGCACGCTGCGTCATATCGATGTCGAGCGCGTCGAAGCTCACGAGAGCCGAACCATGTTGGCATTGGATGTGCCGGAGACCAACAACGCACAGTCGGTCAACAAAGCGCTGGACGATTTTAAGATTCAAGACGGTGACAAAATTAAGATTTCGCCGATTATTGCGTTCGCCGATAAAACTGTTTATCTCGATGGCCATGTCTTTCGCCCAGGGAAGTACGCGTACCGGGACGGCATGCGCGTAAGTGATTTGATCAAATCTTACAACGACATGTTGCCCGAGCCGTACCTGCAACACGCGGAAGTCATTCGTCTTAAAGCACCCGACTACAAGCCGGAAGTAATCGCATTTAATTTGGGGGATGCTCTTGCCGGGAAAGGACAAGATTTGGTTTTACAGCCATTTGATACCGTGCGAGTCTTCGGTCGTTTTGATTTCGAAGATTCTCCGGTGATCACGGTCTCCGGCGAGGTAAGAGATCCTGGCGATCACGTCACCAATGGCGCCACGTATTTGAGGGACGCAATTTTCCTTGCAGGCAACACCACTCCGAAGGCGCGGCTAGACGATGTACAGGTTTTCCGCACAACTGACGACGGTCAACTGAAAGTTCTCAGCGTCAACTTGAACAAGGCTCTCGCAGGAGATCCCGCGGACAATATCTTGCTGGAGCCGAAAGACCGAGTTTTCGTTCACAAGAATCTTTCGAGAACTGATCCGTCTGTTGTAACGATAGAGGGCGAGGTGGCGCGTCCCGGGAAATATCCGCTCGGCCAGGGAATGAACGCATCCGACCTGGTTCGGCTATCCGGCGGGTTGAAGCGCAGTGCCTATACCGAGGAAGCGGATCTCACCCGATACACGGTGGACCACGGCGAAAAAATTGTCGGTGAGCACGAGAAAATTCCGATTGCCAAAGCCCTGGCGGGAGAACCAGACACCGATGTCCGGCTGCATGACGGAGATGTTCTAACAATCCGCCAGTTAACGGGATGGAATGATCTGGGCGCGGTGATCGCAGTGCAAGGTGAAGTAGTGCATCCTGGAACTTACGGGATTCAGGAAGGCGAGCGTCTCAGTTCAGTTCTCGCGCGCGCAGGAGGTTTTCGTAAGGATGCATATCCCTACGGGGCTATTTTCCAGCGCGTCCAGGTTCGTCAATTGGAGGAAATAAATCGTGTTCAGTTAGTGCGGCAAGTGAAGGAAGAGGGCGCAGGGCTTAAAGACGCCGGCGACCTCGATCCTACAACCCGTGAAGCCGCCATGTTGCAGTGGAAAAACACTCTCGACAAGTTGGAGACCACGCCTCCTCCGGGCCGCATGGTTATACACGTTCCATTGCACACAAAGCACTGGATCAATACCTCTGCCGATATTCAAGTTCGCGCCGGAGACGTGATTTACATTCCCAAGCGGCCGAACCTGGTGATGATTGACGGGGCGGTGTATAACCCGACCGCAGTCACGTTCCGGCCGGGAAGGAACGCTCATTGGTACCTGAAGCAGGCAGGTGGTCCGACCGCAATGGCTAACAAGAAAGCCATGTTTGTTATCCGGGCTGATGGTTCTGTGGCAGGCGGCTCTGGAGGATTGTTTAGCGGAGGTGTATTAGAAGCCTCGCTTCAGCCCGGCGATACGATTGTCGTTCCTGATCGCGCGTTCGGAGGCCCGATTAATTGGAGAAATACTCTTCAGGTGGCGCAATTAGTTTCGGCAGTGGGTATAGCTGTGAGCGTGGCTAGAAGCTTCTAACCGCTCATGACCTGTGACCTGCTTTGTCAGCGAGTATTTCTGTTCATTCTGGGGATAACAGTTGTTCAAGGTGCCGTCGCGCAAGATAAAACTTCGCCTGCTGCGACAGCGAATCATCCTGCCGCAACCGCGTCGAATTCTTCCGCTAACGACGAATCGAACACGGACTCCAACTATGGCCTCGAACCAGGCGAAGACCCGGATAATCACCTGGGCGTTCCGCTGCTGAAGCATATCGTTTCGGACCAAAAAGAATTCTGGCTCTATCCAGCTCATCTCAAAATCAAGGACCTTAGATGGATTGCCCCGACTGTAGGAATTACCGCCGGCCTGATTGCGAGTGATGATTGGATTTCGAAGCAGATTCCCAACAAGCCAAGTCAACTGAACCGCAGCCTGAACATATCCGATTATTCCCTGTACTCAATGATAGGTATCGGCGGCGGCTCGTACCTGCTGGGCGAAATGACGCACAACGACCAACTTAGCGAAACGGGATTGCTAAGCGGCGAGGCTGCCATTGACGCCACTGGTGTGGCTTATGTCCTGAAAGGAATTACTCAGCGTGAAAGGCCCAACGTCGGGGCCGGTTCTGGGAAATTCTTCTATGGCGGCCAATCCTTTCCCTCGGAGCACTCGACCATCGCTTGGGCAATCGCGAGTATGTGGGCTCACGAATATCCCAGCACATTGAGTAAGGTCCTTGCGTACGGATTGGCTTCCACAATGACCGTTACCCGCGTGACCGCCCAACAGCACTTTTCCTCTGATGTGTTTATAGGAGCCGCCCTGGGCTGGTATTTCGGACGGCAGGTATACCGGTCGCACCACGATCAGACCTTGGGTGGCGCTCCCTGGGGCAAGTTGTTTCCCCACGACGACACAGAGGAAAAAACGCGTGATCCAAAGAATATGGGATCGCCATACGTCGAGGTGGACAGCTGGGTGTATCCCGCATTCGAAAGGTTAGCGGCGCTGGGTTACATCCATAGTGAGTATTTGGGAATGCGCCCCTGGACTCGCATGGAGTGTGCAAGTTTGCTTGAAGAAGCGGAAGATCAACTTGCGGATAATGCAGACCAGGAAGACCCTCAGGCTGGCAAACTGTTTGACGCTTTGCAAGCGGAGTTCGAGGCTGAAACGGCTCGGCTCGACGGCTCAGAGAATCTTGGGGCGAGTCTGGATTCCGTCTATACCCGGGCGACGGGCATTTCCGGCACGCCATTAGCCGATGGCTATCACTTCGGCCAAACGATTGTTAATGACTACGGCCGGCCCTACGGCGAAGGCTTCAACGACGTCACGGGTTTCACCTCTCATGCAGTCTTAGGCCCATTCGCGATCTCAATCCAGGGAGAATACCAGCACGCGCCCGCAGTGCCGTCGGAACAGCCCAATACCTTGGCCGCTACGTCGACTGCGGATTTCGCCCCGCCTTTTCCTGACGGAAGGTCCACAGTAGATCGCTTTCGTTTACTGAATAGCAC
>JBOGLB010000407.1:0-3097 GCA_050745965.1 Terriglobales bacterium
CTACCCACACACCGGCGCCCGCGTACAACAACACGGTGCAACCGGAACGGAGCTTACGCGCATGTGTACAGAATACTCAGGGGATGGAATTCAGTCAACGGGAACAGCGGTGGTTTCTTAACGTAAACAGTAAGCGCACAAAGGCATTTTTGGGGCCGCTTAATTCATACAAGTCCTTTTCTTAATTCTCGCAGAGAGTATTTCGTGCCGCGCCACACTACACCGCCGCGCCACAGAGCCAGCGACATGGAACGCAGCATGGTGTAGGCGAACAGTATGGTGCTGACTGGATGCAGCAGAAAATAATACGGCGGAATTGAGGACTTCCATGACATTCCGATATAGATCGAGAGCATGGAGAAGAGAGCGACGCCATAAGGCAATCTTGCCCATCCGTGTGCAAGAGCGAACCCAATAAACGGAAACAAATTCAAGAGCAGCAGCGCCAAGACGGAAAGCAAGACGCGAGGCCATTGAAAAGACAGGATGGCAAAAGAGTTTTTCGTGAGGTTATTCACGACTCCCATCGCTCCTCTGGCCCATCGAATGGTAATGAGATCGTCGCCAAAAACATTGCGTTGCCGATAGCCGGATTGCTTGACTATCTTCCCCAGTTTCATGTCGTCGAGCACTTCGAAGCGAAGGGCCCTATAGGTGCCAATTGCATCGTAAACCTCGCGGCGGATCAGATTGAACGCTCCCACCCCCATGTGATCTTTCGTGGTTGGGTCAGCAACTTTCCAGGGGCGGTGCCCAAAGACGAATAACGTCTGGAAAAACGCAATCATCATCCTTTCGCCGGGCCGCTTCATGATCATGCGCGGAAACACGACGACATGGTCGGCTTGTTCTGCCTGGGCATAAGCGATCGCTCTGCGAACTGAATCCGGTTTGAAGAGCACGTCCGCGTCGGTGAAAAGGAGCCAGTCGCCATTTGCCTGGGACGAAGCGGCCCACATCGCGTGAGCTTTGCCCAGCCAGCCGTCTGGCAGTTTTTCGACGTGAATGACTTTCAGGCGCGACGCTACGTTCGAGTTCGCGAGAATGGATTCCATGACTTCGCCCGTACGGTCGGTAGAGCGGTCATTGACGGCAATGATTTCGTAGTTGGGATAGTCCAGCGCGAGCAGTTGAGTTAAAGTCTGGGCGATATCGTCCTGTTCATTGCAGGCGGGGACGATGACGCTCACGCGCGGCGCGGATTCCGGAGTAGCGGGGGCACGATCCCACTCAGGGCGCGAAATATCGGCGATTTTCGGCATCCCCAACCCTGCCGCCACCAGGCGCGACAACCACGCTATTCCCAGGATGCATCCTGCAATCCAATAAAAGTAAATCATCTTAATGAGACTTGCTTATCCGCATGTGGTGAAGAAGCGAACGAGGAATTGAATTACCAATTCGCCGAACTCGTCTCAACTCTCTAAAAGTTCTGTCATCCCTCGCTGCGCTCGGAATGACAGATGTGGTGCGGCTTCTGATCCTTTGCTCTTCTGCTCTCTTCGCACCCGAGTGATTTTCACAATGGCCCTCTATGTTGGCTTTCGCGGAGCAGGCGTATTGGCGGCGCAAATCGCATCCCGTAAAACAGTATGACAGACGAAACTCCCATCGCGATGACGGGGAGGATGAATGCCGCTTGTAGAGACCGGCGGTCTGCAACATACCCCATCAGCGTTGGAGAAGGGACGTCGCCCAGAAGGTGAAGGAAAAAAATATTGACCGCAATCGCCGTGGCGCGGATGTGCGATCCCACTGCGTTCACCAACGCGGTGTTGAGCGGAGAAGTATTGAGCAGAAGCAGAAATGCCGCCAGAGCAATTGCCGGCATCATCAGCTTTCCCCGGCTGAACAGCCCGACAATCATGATGGGCACGCCCAGTCCCATGCTGACCGCCGAGACGAAATAGTATGAGCTCTTCATTCGGGGAAGCAGCCAATCCCCGAGCCATCCGCCAGCCAGCGAAGCCACAATGCCGGCAACTACGACAATTTTTCCAAACGCCAGGTTCGCCGCCTCCAGGCTGTAGCCGCGCGCGCTGGAGAGAAACGTTGGCATCCATACTTGAATTCCGCCCAGCGAAAATGTGGATGCCGCCATCCCAAGGGTGACGGTCAGGAACGCCGGATTGCGGACGAGGCCCAATAACGTTCCACGTTCCGGAGTTTCCTTCTGCGAGTCATACTGGCCACGCGGCGGTTCCGGAATGAACATGAGTGCAAATGCAAGCAGGAAGCCCGGCAGCGCTGCGATATAAAATGGATACCGCCATCCATGTTCCGGACCGAGCTTTCCGCCAATCAGATAACCAGCCGCCGTGCCTACTGGAATCGCCAGATAAAAAATACCGAAGATGCGTCCCCGAACATCCTCCGGAAAAAGATCGGCGACGAAGGCTGGGGCAATCGTCACGAACGTTGCTTCGCCGATCCCAACCAGCGTATGCCGAAGCAACAATTCCCAGTAGGTATGAGTGACGGCGGTGAGCAGGGTTAGACCGCTCCAGAAGAATGCGCCCAACACGATGATCACCTTCCGCGAATAACGGTCAGCCAGCGGTCCTGCAAATGGGGCCGCCACCATGTAGAAACCCAGGAAGGCGCTGGTGAGATATCCCAGTTGCGTATTGGTGAGCCGGAATTCCTTTTGCACCAGCGGCTGCACTGCAAATAAAACCGAGCGGTCAATGTAATTGAGCAGATTCAGGGCAGTCAGAAGGATAAGAGCGGTGCGGGGATAGAGTTTGCGGGAGGGCACTTGGCGTGGAATATAACATGAATACAAAGCTTAAACTGAGGCTACCCTTGGGAGACAAAAGCGATGAGCACTATCAGAAAACATAGTCCGAAGCGGAGTATTCATCCCGGCGAGGTTTTGCGGGAGGAATTTCTACTGCCAATGAAAATATCCGCTTATGCACTTGCAAAGCGGCGCATGTTCCGGGGCCTCGTATTGACGACATTGTTTTAGAGCGGCGCGGCATCACGGCCGATACTGCCCTTCGACTTTCCCGATTCTTTGGAACGACAGAGCAATTCTGGCTGAACCTGCAGAGTGCCTACGATCTCAGTAAAATCGGAGCGACAGGCAGCGAGG
>JBOGLB010000408.1:0-1911 GCA_050745965.1 Terriglobales bacterium
CGAAGCGACCGACTTGGGTTCCATGGCTTGCGCGATGCCCTCGTTTAGCCATTGCGGACACCGTCCCCCAGAAAGCTGATTAATAAACGAATGGGCCAGTTCGTGCTTTAGAACCCGCGCCAGTTCCGGTGTAACCGTGGTGATTCCTTGGATCGGGATTCGCAATTTCCCGTCATTCACGGCGCCGCTCCAGGATGGCGCCTGTGTGACGTCAAAGAAAGCCTGATCGGTGTACAACACCACAGAAATGCTGTTTCGGGGGGCGACTCCGAACGCTCTCACCAGATCGTTATATTCCGACTCTAGCGTGGCAATCAGTTCCGCGCGCAACGATTCCGATGTTTGCGTCCCTTCATATCGCAACGTAAAGTGACTTGTTTCACGCTCGGAATAGTCAGCCTCGACCAAGGATTCCCGTTCGGCCTTTTTCAGATATTCCTGCAATCCTGCGTCGGGGCGAAGCGCTAAAGACCGCTTCCACGAGATGGTTGCTTCCTTGTTGTGATCGGTAGCGAACTGCGCGTAACCGAGCACCGCGAGGGCATCCGGCGAATTTGGCGCATAATGAACCGCCAGTTCCGCCAGCGGCAAAGCTTGAGGTGCGTTGCCAGTCCGCACCAGCACCGCGGCGTAGTAATTAAGAATTGCCGGGTTTTTGGAGTCGAAACGCAACGCTCGCTCAAAGTCCGCGCGCGCCTTGTTAAAGTTTCCATGTTCAAATTCATTTTTTCCAGCCACGTAGTAACCCGCAGCTGCAATGACCGGGTCTCCCTCGTCCAATTGAGCTAATGCGTCGGAATCAACCGTGCCATGCCGGATGATCTTGTACGCCAGATCAGCGTCGTTCCCAATGCCTTCCGATGGCGTAAACGCGGGAATATCTGCAACGGCCGCATTATGACTTGTCGCCGCGTATTCAGGCGCAACTCCGGCTTCGATGTGATCTACGGAAGAGTTCAGGATGGCGTAGGACTCGTCCCCGATTTCATATTCGAGATGCGCACCATTTTGATGGACCTGATCGGCAGAAATGGTCCGGCCGTTCTTCAGGTGAATAATTTCCGCCGGCGCTTCGCTAGACAGCACCGCCAGGAGACAAACCAACCCCTGCAAGAAGAAGATGACAAATGCACGCACGCAAGTGCATTCTAAAAGGTCAGGAGACGTGTCCGTAGGTGCCCAAGGTAACCGCTCAAAACCGCTTTTGCACTACTGTGATCTGCGTGGCCTTTGCATTCGGTTTGCCACTCGCCGCACAGGTTGATAAAGACGCCAGTGCCCCTAAATTTCCGGGGGCCGCAGAAGCCTTGTACGAACAACTTCGGACGGTCGGATTGGACAGTTCACGGGTTTACCAGATTCGAGAGGCATCGTTAGATCGTTCATCACTTCACATTTCCCTAAATGACGGGACCATAGCGTTCACCCAAGATGTGGCCGGTCGAATTACCGGTGCATTTTTTGAGGGAGATGGCGAAGTCTTGTTGTCGCCTCCAGATTCGACAGAACGATCTTCGATGGCGCTTTTTACTGGCGCTGCAATCCTGGAAGAAGGATTTACGACCGCATACCTCCGTTTCAACGACGATACTTTTAAAGAATTGGAGCCATCCCTTCGGCCTCCACGCGAAGACTCCCGGGCATTCGTCGCCCGCTGGAATGATGCGGCGCGACTTTTAGCGCAAGACGATGCGCTCCGAATTTTCACCACTTTCAGCCGCTTGCTGCCCGTAAAAAAATCGGCAACTTCTCAGATATCTATAAGTCCCATTGATCCCAACGATCGGATGCTTCATTTGAGAGTCGAGGGGCGCACGCTCGGAGCCTTCCATTTATTTTTTGACCTCGCAGCCAAAGAGCAAATCTCGGCTGGACAATTGCTCAAGGTGGATGGCAACGCCAACTACAATG
>JBOGLB010000409.1:0-16889 GCA_050745965.1 Terriglobales bacterium
TGTTCGCCGATGTTGAACTTCCTTCAAACCTTATCGGCTCACTTTTTTCTTTTTTTTTACTTCGTGATCCTTAGTATCCTTCGTGGTTACCCGCTTTTTTTTATCCAACTTCGCGAGTGTCTCTGCCAACCACGGTGCTTTCAATTTTCCACGAGATGCTGGCCGACTGCTCTCCCACTCTGCTGACTCTTTATCCCCGGCAATCTGCGCCATAGTTTGTTTCGATAACACTGAACTGTCGTATTGGTTAATGTCGTAGCCCTCGACGGCTTCATCATCGTGCTTTTTAATCAGCAGCCATTCGGTGCCTTTGCTTCCGGGACGCCGTCCCTTCATGCGGATCAAAGCGAAGTCGCCCTTCATGCGTTTGCCATGCAGTCGAATTTTGAAGTCGCCTTTTTTCAACATCGCTGAAGCTTCGGCGGCCGTACCCGGCACATATTTTCCGTTCACCGGTTCGGGAGACAGCGGCTCCCATGTTCCGCCGTCCCACACCATCACGGTACCGGCGCCGTAGTTGCCCTCGGGAATAATTCCCTCAAAATCGAAATACGATACGGGATGATCTTCGACCTGCATGGCCAGCCGCTTGTCAGCGGGATCGAGCGAGGGGCCTTTGGGAATCGCCCAGGATTTCAAGACGCCGTCCATCTCCAGCCGGAAGTCGTAGTGAAGACGGGTTGCCCGGTGTTTCTGAATCACAAAACGGTTGCCGGTCTTCTTTCCGACTTTCGGCGGAGGTTCAGGCGTCTCCTCGAAACGGCGCTTGCGTTTATATTCTTCCAGGGCCATGGGGTCATTCTATCCCGCTGGCAAAAGCCAGGGGACGACACAAGGTCTCTCCACTGCGCTTCGCTGCGGTCGAGATGACAATGTTTTGCCGCAGTTAATTAGGCGGCTTTATTTAGAATCGGAGACGAGCGGTGAGGTTTGCTTGTGCCCATTAAGCGTGAATATCCGGACGCGCCCATTGCCGGAGTTGGTGCGGTGATCATTGACCACGGCAGGGTTCTGCTCGTTAGGCGCGGAAACCCACCTATGATCGGCGAGTGGTCCATTCCCGGCGGCGCGGTTGAGTTGGGCGAAACGGTCCTGGGGTCGGTGATTCGCGAAGTCAGGGAAGAAACCGGAATGGTTGTCGAGCCGATGGCACTGCTCGGCGTTTACGACCGAATCATTCGAGGCGACGAAGGCCGGATTCTCTATCACTATGTATTGATTGACTTTCTTTGCATTCGGATCGCGGGAGAACCGCAGGCTGCCAGCGACTGCAAGGAGGCGAAGTGGTTTACTTCCGAAGAGGTTAAGAGAATTCCGCTGTCTCCGGATACGATACAGGTGATTCACTTGGGCTTTGAAAAGGCCGGGAAATAGGTGAATATGTGCTCCTGGATTTTTCCCTTTTTCCGCTTTTCTCCTAAGGTGTTTATCCTATAAAATGTCTTCGTTTGCGGGCTTCTCCCTAAGTCTCGGGCGAGAAAGGGACGATTGTTATGAAGCTTTTTCTGAGCGGTGGGCTCGTAGGTTTCTTAATCGGGGCACTAACGACTATTGGCTATTTTTCATTAGCCACTTTGTTCGCAGCGAATGCCAGGTTCCTTGCTACAAAGAACCACCTGCCGCGAGTGTCCAGCGAAAAAGAACCTAATCTTGAGACCGGATTGCCGGCGATGGAACTTAAGACGCAGGCAACGAGCGCCTGAGAAATATTTAAAAGCACCGGCTAATTTTTTTGATTCAGTTCGTCGCGCTCTACGATTCCATCTTTGATGTAAACCACCCGCCGCGCATATTCCGCAATATCATGTTCGTGAGTCACCACGATAATGGTATTCCCTTCAGCCTGAAGCCGGTCAAATAACGCCATGATTTCGTTGCCGGTCTGTGAATCGAGGTTTCCGGTGGGTTCATCGGCGAGAATAATAGACGGACGATTCACCAGCGCGCGAGCGATCGCCACTCTTTGCCGCTGGCCTCCTGATAGCTCATTCGGCTTGTGGGTCATGCGCGATTCCATGCCGACCGACGTCAAGACATCCTTGGCCCGTTGAACCCTCTCATCGGAAGGTACGCCTGCGTAAATCAAAGGCAACTCGACATTGTGAAGAGCGGTAGCGCGAGCGAGTAAATTGAAGGTTTGAAAGACAAAGCCAATTTCCTTGTTTCGAATGCGAGCGAGTTCATCGTCGTCGAGTTCGCTTACCCGTTGACTATTGAGCCAGTACTCACCTTTGCTGGGCGAGTCGAGGCAGCCGATCAGGTTCATCAGCGTTGACTTGCCGGAACCGGAAGGTCCCATGATGGCAACGTATTCGTTGCGGCGGATCTGAAGGTTAACGCCGCGCAGGGCGTGTACCTGCTGTTCCGACCCCATGTCATACGTCTTCCAGAGGTCAATCGTTGCAATCATGCACGATTCAGGCGAGGCTGCCACGACGCGTGGTGCAATGTTGAGTACTTCGGCGGTTGCCATTTTGTTCTCCTGACTCTCTGGGGACACTCACCCGCTCCGATCGCTGGTATCTATAATTTGACGAACTTGTTCATTTAAGGTTAGACGCTTATCAAATGTCATCGTTGGCCGGAATCGAGCGCCGGCTTCTCACGAACTCTCTTCTTCTTCATTCTTCGGCTCAGAATTGTCTATCTTGACGTTGACCCCTGGTCGCATTGTCCGCAGCGCTTTGTAGCTGCCAGTAACAATCTCATCGCCTTCTTTCAGACCGTTTAGCACTTCAATGTTAGTAGTTCCGGCAATTCCGGTCTGCACCGGGACGAATTCGGCTTTATGATTGCGAATCACAAAGACTCCCTGAATCTCCTTATTCTCTTTTTTCCTATCTGCTTCGGTTCGGAGTGGCGGCTCAGCGGCATGCACCGATCCACTTTCCTGATTTTTCTCGATTAAGTCCTCGGGGCGCCGCACCGTCAGCGCCTGAATCGGTATCGTCAGCGCATTGCTCCGGGTAGCAGTGGTGACTTTGGCCGTGGTTGAGAGTCCGGGACGAATGTCCGATGGCGGATTGGTAAGGGTCACGACGACTTTGAAGTCCTTCGCCTCCTCGTTCGCGGTTGTCTCCTGAGAGGTCGCTACACCCGTCGAGCGCACGATAGCATTATCGCCAATCTCGGTTACAGCCCCCTTAAAAGTCTTGTTCGGAATGGCGTCTATGCTAACCTCCGCTGGTTGTCCCAGCTGCACGCTGATGATGTCAGTTTCGTCCATCTCAACTTCAGCCGTAATTACCGACATGTTCGACAGGGTCATGAGCGTGCTGCCCGGAGAGTTCTGAATCCCAATCACCACTGTTTCGCCCTCTCTGACGGGGAGATTAGTAATGATTCCATCGAATGGGGCAACATAAGTGGTCTTTTGGAGCACGTCAGCCGCGTGAGTCAGATTTGCGCCAGCGAGCGAAATATGCTTCTCTGCGGAATCTTCTTCAGCCTTGGCTTGAGCGACTTTTGCTTGCGATTGCGCCAATCCTGCCTCAGCGGTTTGCCAACTCGCCCTCTGTGTGTCGTAGTCTTGCTTAGCGATAAGCGCGTCTTTATAAAGAGCTTGCGTCCTGCTCCAGTCCAAGCGAGCATGTTCGGCGGTGGCTTTTGCCTGGTTCAAATCCGCTAACGCGGTATTCAATGCAGCCTCGGCAGCAATCGCATCTGTTTTTGAAGCCTCCACGGACGCCCGATCTGCGTTCACATCGGCAGAGGATTGCACATTTTCGAGCTGGGCGAGTAATTGGCCTTTCTTTACCCGATCCCCTTCCTTTACATACAGGTGGGTGATTTTGCCGAAGGCGTTGGCTCCGATGTTGACGTAGGTTTTGGGCTTAATCTCGCCTGACGCGCTAACCACCGAGGCCAAATCAATGCGCGCGGCCTTGGCAGTTTGCACTGTGACCAGGTTCTTGTGACTCTGGTGGACAGTGAAACCCACGATACAACCAAGGGCGATTAATATTCCCCCGGCAATTGCAATTTTTTTCCAAGTCTTCATTAGCTGTATTTGTTCAATTTGCCCCTGAGGACGCCTACAGTTAACAGTAAACCATACTCGTAACCCGTCTTTCCACGGATCAGCCTGGACCGCCCACATTCGAGATACGGCAGCAGCGGCGCGAAAGTTCCCCAGGTTAGGCCGAACGACCCGAGGAAACTAAGCTCGGGAATAGAATTAAGCCTGAAATTATACCCGCAACCCGTCCGGCGGCGCTTTCGAAGTCTCTCAATAGGCCCTTTAGCCGCTAACATTTCAGGCACCTATACCTTGCATCACCGCATCCGATAGTCATAGAATCGGTGTTACCAGAGTTGTTTCCAAGGAGCTCCCCCTATGTCCCCGTCGTTTTGGCGAAACCGCCTGATTTTGCCGTTCCTCTGCGCGCCGCTGTTGGGTTTCGCCATAGGGAGTGTTGCGCAGCAAGCTAGTCCCGATACCCAAGATACCAAAAAAGAAGCGGCAACACCGAACCAAAATCCAGATGGGTCCCAGGGCGATGTATTGAAACGCCCTATCACTGGAAAAAGGAAGAAAGAGAATGCCAAATCCCTCAAGCAAGAGCTAAGCAAGACTTATAAGAAGTGGCTTGATGAGGACGTGGTTTACATCATCACCGACGGCGAACGCAAAGCATTCAAACAACTCTCGAATGACGAAGAACGCGACCAGTTTATCGAGGCTTTCTGGCAACGGCGCAATCCAAACCCTGATAGCGAGGACAACGAGTTTAAGGACGAGCACTATCGCCGAATAGAATACGCAAACGATCATTTTGCGGCGGGAATCCCCGGCTGGCGCACGGATCGTGGGCGTATTTACATTAAGTTTGGTCCTCCCGATGAGATTGACTCTCACCCCTCTGGCGGAACCTACCAACGCCCGATAGACGAAGGGGGCGGCGAAACGTCAACATTCCCCTTTGAGGATTGGCGTTATCGCCACCTCGACGAAATCGGCGAACAGGTCGAGATCGAATTTGTGGACACATGCATGTGTGGCGATTACCACATGACGATGGATAAGAATGAGAAAGACGCCCTGCTCCATACACCGAACGCGGGACTCACCATTTACGAACAGATGGGTCTTACCTCGAAGGCGAATCGTATAGATAACGGCATTATGTCCACGGGTATGGATCCGATGGATCCTGGTCAGCAGAACACTAAGGAATTCGACATCCTGGAGCAATATGCAAAATTGAACGCGCCACCCCCGGTGAAGTTCAAGGACCTGGAAGAAGTAGTAAAAACAAGAATCAAATACAATCTGATGCCGTTTGATGTTCGAGCGGATTTCGTAAAGATTACCGGTGACACGGTTCTGGTGCCTATTACCATTCAGATGAAGAACCGGGATATAACTTTTGTGAACAAGGACGGCGTCGAGCTTGGGACGGTGAACATATTCGGCAGAGTTACGACTCTTTCCGGCCGTACCGCCCAGACTTTCGAGGACACAGTGCAAGTGGACGTTCCCGCGGAATTGCTGCCCAAGTCCGCGGAGAATTCATCCGTATATTGGAAGGCCCTGCCGCTTCGTCCCGGCCGCTATCGTTTCGATATCGTGGTGAAGGATGTGAACGGAGATCGTAAGGGAACATGGAGCAAGGGCATAGTAGTGCCGGATTTTGCCGACGACCATCTTGATGCTTCGACGCTCATTGTCGCTGACCAGATGGAACCAGTGGCTTCGAAAAACGTGGGCACAGGAAGTTTTGTGATTGGATCCACGAAGGTTCGTCCGAGGGTCGCTTCCTCAGATGGCAAGCCTGTTAGTTTCAAACGCAATCAGAAGCTAAATTTCTGGATGCAGGTATATAATTTGAGCGTTGACGGTAAGACCCATAAGCCGTCGGCTACCATTGAATATGACGTTGTTGACGCGGCGACTAACAAGAATGTGATTCACACGATTGAGACTACCGACCATATGGGGAATATCGGCGACCAGATGACATTGGAGAAGACGCTGTCGGCGTCCAATCTAGTCCCGGGAGTTTATCGAATCCGGATCAAAGTAAATGACAACCTCTCAAAGCAAACCGTGGATCCTTCGGCAACCTTTTCCGTCGAATAGGTCCGCAGAAAGGCGGTGTTGGCATGCTTCGTAAGCTTGGATGCTTTGTGATTACCTTCGGCCTTGTGTTCACGGCCTACGCCGCGGATAGGCCGGGATCCATATCCGGATACGTTCGCAGTGCCACTGGCGCACCGCAGATGGGAGCGGTTGTGGAAGTGATCGGCTCCGCGATGCAGAGCCTGAAAGTATTCACTGACGAGAAAGGGTTCTACTCAGCGACTGGCCTCCATCCCGGGTTCTATAGCGTCAGAGTTTCCGCGCCATCGTTTCTTACCGCCGAGCACGAAGAGGTTGGGTTGCGAGCGGGCTCCATATTGATACTCAACGTAACTCTGAGCACGCTATTCGATTCCGTCCGATTGGCTCCCGTCCGAGGCGCAAGCGACGAAGACGATTGGAAATGGGTTCTGCGCTCGGCAGCGAATCGCCCGATTTTGAGAGCGTTAGACCCCAGTTCCGGGACTGCAAACGAGACTCAAGCAGGGAACCACGATCTGAAGGGTACATTGTCATTCCTCGCGGGCTCCCCCTCGGTAGGTTTCGGGAGCTCCTCCGACATGAGCACAGGCTTTTCTATCCAACGGTCGCTTTTCACCGAGGGCACGGTGGCTCTCCGCGGCGATGTGGGATATGGCCAGGTTTCGCCCGCCACGGTGCTACGAGCTTCATACAGTCGCAAAATGTCGAACGGTTCCGAGCCACAGTTGTCAATAACATTTCATAATCTCGCGACGCCCGATACGAACTTGCCCGGAGCTGCGTTGCAAGCCCTAGCTTTGACTACTTCAGACAATCTAAGTCTTGGGAACCTCGACCTTAATTTTGGCAGTGAGATGCAAACCGTTCAGTTCATGGGCCGGGTAAGCGTGGTTCGGCCTTTCGGAACGGCTGACTTTCACGTCTCTCCAGACACGGTTGTGGAGTATCAATACACCACTTCGGTGCCGGAAATGAGCGGTGATCTGCGCGATTTCGGATCTTCCCAAGCGACGTTCGATGATTCCGTGCCTCGAATGAGTGTTGCCGGTTTCTCCCCGACCCTGGAACACGCTCACCACCAGGAAGTTTCTGTCTCCCATCGTTCGGGCAAGAATAATATGCAGTTTGCTGTGTATTCGGATCGGGTTTCGGATCCGGCGCTTATCGGTGTCGGTGAGCCTTCCGGCGATAGCGGTCAGGTGCTGGCCGATATTTTTTCGGGGACGTTCACCTACCGGGGCAAAAATCTGGATACCCACGGCGCGCGCATTGTGTTTCAGCGCAGACTAAGCTCCGATGTCACGGCAACCATGGATTACAGTTACGGCGGCGTTCTTGATCTGGGTCAGAATGCCACACTGGCCAATGCCAGGCAATTGAGCCTTGTCCGCAACCGCCATAGCGCCACGATAAAGATGGGCGGGACGGTTCCTGCCAGCAAATCCCATTGGCTTGCGTCCTACGGTTGGGTGAGCGGACGGGCATTGACCCCGGTGGATTTGTTCAATACATCCGCAGGCCACGCGGATCCCTTTTTTGACATATTTTTCCGCCAGCCGATTCCCGGCACAGGTTTCATACCCGAACATATAGAAGCGTTGCTTGAGGTGCGAAATCTGCTTGCGCAGGGATATATCCCTGTCCTGGGGAGCGACGGAAAGACGGTGTACCTGGTTCAATCCGCACGCACCGTCCGCGGCGGACTCGCTTTTAGCTTCTAGGTGAGTCCAGTTCATCCGTCCAGCTCTTCTATTCCTCCTCGTAACCTGCCCTCAATCGCGAGTGCAAGATTTGCTGGCCGATATTGAGCGCCAGGTATTTTTTGAGCCGCGCAAATGTGCCCGTAAGTCAAAAATAAAATGTCGAGCATCCAATCGAGAGAGAAATTACTGAATGTTACTTAAGCTGATGAAGTCGAAAATTCACCGCGCAACTGTAACGCGCGCCGATCTCAATTACGAAGGCAGCATTGCGATGGATGTTTCGCTCCTGGAGGCGGCGGGCCTTCTTCCCGGCGAAGCGGTTAACGTGTGGAACGTAAATAACGGCGAACGCTTCGAAACCTACGCATTACCTTTGGCCCGCGGGTCTGGCGAAATCTGCGTAAATGGCGCTGCGGCCCGCCTGGTGCAAGTCGGAGATTTGGTGATTGTAACCGCCTTCTGCTGGCTTGAAGAAACACAAGCTCGCAATTACGCCAGCAAAGTCGTCCTCGTAGATGGAAAGAACTGTCCCATCGTGAATTAGAGGTTGCTTAGCGGTGAAGCATCGCCGTTCAGAGGATAGTCGCGTGCGTCTTGAGACCACTGTTCTCCGCAGTGCAGACCATGTACATCATTTGTGGTAAAGATATCCCTGTTCGCCTCTGCAACGTCTCCGCTCGCCACTCATGACCAATCAACTGAGAGCATCCCGCTGTCCCATCTGCCGCGGAACCGGGAAGGACGAGCACGGAAAAGAGTGCGATACCTGCAAGGGGACTGGTGAGCTTCGGGGGAAAGGGCCTGCACAAGGCTGAGTTAAGCGACCCTTTCGCCTTCGTTACAGAGCTCGGGACCGCATGACCTCAGAGGCTAAAGCCGACTTTGAGAAAAAGCCTTATCGCAGCGGTGAACCGCCGCGCCACCCAAAAAAAGGAATGTCGAGTTGTTGCAGCAATTCTTAAGGTGATTCCAATATCAAGAGGGAACCAGATCGGACGACTATTGCTCCTTTTCCGCTCTTCCTAAACACCCCGCGCGAAATGAACGATCATCCAGCCGGTGCAGCCTTTTCTCTGTTCCCGGAGCCAGCAGCCGGTAATGATGAATTTCAAATAAATATTCCGCGATAAACCATAAGGGCTTATCCGTCGTCATCCACTCACGGTCATCAAAGCGCGCGAGACTTACCGGACGGGAAAAAGTTCTCAATGACCGTTCCCGGCGAAGATTAAAGTACACATCGAAATAGCTCAGAGCCAGTTCCCGCAGCGAGCGATAGACGGGCTCGCGATAGCGGCATCCGGTGTAATTGGATTTCGCAACCGCGCCCCAATGACCATTGATGCGGTAGATTGCGATCACGTGGTCGGTGTCATTTTCAGCTTCAAGATCTAGAATTAGCGGCGGGTATCCATTAGCTCGAAGCGCGGCTGCGGCGAAGATGGCGCCCTCAAAACAATGTGCGGTATTCTCGCGGAGAACGCGCCTTGGCGACCATGCGGTGTTGGCCAGGTGATATGGCATGTCGTCAAGAAACTGCTGGATGCCGTGCGGATTTTTCAGGCTGCGAAGTTTGCGGAGCTCGCGAGCAGTAAAGGCGGTGACGGGTCCGGTCATCTTCAATGGGAGTTTATAGGAAAAGGTGGTTGCAGTGGTGTCTCGGATTGATATACCTCAGCGGCTGAAGCCGTCGCTGAAGCAAGGTCCTATCGCAGTGAAGGAAGCGATGCGTCACCCAAAAAACAAACGCATGAGGTCGCGAGTATTTATATTACCCAAAACATCACCCAAACAGCTCTCCCAAGTCGTCCGCGCGGTCTATCAGAACATCCGGCGGAGCGATGCTCAAGCTTTGCGGAGCAAAACCATAAGTGACGCCGCAGGTCCAGATTCCCGCATTGCGGCCGGTCACGATATCAACGGATGAATCGCCAACTATGATGGAGTCCTTGGGGCTGCGGCCCGTCTGGTTGAGCAAGGTATTCACGCCCAAAGGGTCAGGCTTCTTTGTTGAAAAACTGTCGCCGCCGTACACACTGACAAAAAAATCACTGAGTCCAAGGGCCTTCACAATTGCCCGCGCCGGCAGGACGGGCTTGTTCGAGAGTACTGCCATCTGCCGGCCATGTCCGCTAGGCTGCCGAATCCGGGTCAACGCATTCGTGATGCCCGGGTATTCCACAGTGAAGTCAAGCTTATGCTCGCGATAATAAGCAAGAAAATATTCGAGGCCAGATTTGAAAAAGTCCTCGTCGCTTGGATCGCCCAAAGCCCTGCGGACCAACATGGAAGCGCCGTCACCGACGTAAGATGCGACGACATCGCCTGGCAGTTCGGCGAGGCCGAAATGACGCAACATCGCGTTGACGGAGTGGATTAGGTCGAGACGCGAGTCAATTAGCGTACCGTCCAAGTCAAAGATCAGAAGTCGAATCTGACTCGGATCGAACTTTTGGTTAAACTTGATCATTCTGGGCGGGGCGGGAGCGGCTTGACGTATAGGGCTAATCCAGTATATTCGGAACCGTCGCTATAGATTTACAATGCACAAGGACCGCACTACTTGCTGGGGTGCCTGAATGGCTACCATGAAGGCAAATCCGAAATCCGCGGAAATGACCAGAACTGGGATTACAGACACTGGCGCTAAAAACACTGGGGTTGCCGGCGTCGGAGTTGCAAATACTGGGGTTACAAATACTGGGATTGTAAACAACGTGCGGCGCATTACCAGGAACTACGAAGGCCTCTCCCGCGATCAGCTGATTGATGCCTACCGGATCATGTACACTTCCCGGCGGCTCGATGACCGCGAGATCATGCTGAAACGGCAGCAGAAGATCTTTTTCCAGATTTCAGGCGCGGGACACGAAGCTGTCGGAGTCGCGGCAGCTTTTGCAATGAAATCCGTCTACGACTGGTTTTATCCTTACTATCGCGACCGGGCTCTTTGTTTGGCTCTCGGCGTAACTCCATATGAAATGTTGCTGCAAGGCGTGGGCGCAGCGGATGATCCCAGTTCAGGCGGACGCCAGATGCCTTCCCACTGGAGCTATCCGCGGTTGAACATTGTGACCGGTTCATCCCCAACCGGCACCCAGATTCTGCAAGCCGTGGGCTGCGCGGAAGTGGGACGATATTTTGCGGCCCATCCTGAGGCTGTCAAGAAAGTTCCGGGCGATTATCGTCAGTTCAAAGAGGTGGTGTCTCATGAAGACGAACTGACGCTGGTTTCGCTTGGGGATGGCACGACCAGTGAAGGGGAGTTTTGGGAGGCGCTGAATACCGCGTCCAATCAACGATTGCCGATCATCTTCCTCGTTGAGGACAACGGATACGCAATTTCCGTACCCGTGGAAGTCCAGACTCCAGGCGGAAACATCTCGCGGTTGGTCGCAAACTTTCCTCATTTCCGTTTTGAAGAAATTGATGGCACGGATACGGTCGCGGCCTATGCGGCCTTCGTTCGCTCGGTGAATTATTGCCGAGGCGGTGGTGGGCCGGCATTTGTCCACGCCCATGTTATCCGCCCGTATTCACATTCGCTATCCGACGACGAGCGTCTTTATCGAGCGGAAGCCGAGCGCGAACGGGACGCTGCGCGCGATCCCGTGCCGCAAATGCAATTGTTCCTGATACGCGAGGGAATTCTGGACGAAAAGAGCATTTCTGATCTTGAAAAGAAAGTGAATGATGATTTGCAGGTTGCGGTAGATCGCGCTCTGGCAGCGCCATTCCCCGAAGCAAGTACGGTCGAGAGGTATGTTTATTCCCCTGGTTTGGACCCCACTTCCCCGGCTTTTAGTAGCGGTGCAGAAGTTGTTTCTCCAGATACATCCCCAGATGCAAAGAAGCTTGTGCCCAAGACCATGGCCGATCTCATCACTGCTACTCTGCGCGATGAGATGAAACGGGATGAACGTGTGATCGTCTTCGGCGAAGATGTCGCGGATTGCAGCCGGGAACAGTATCTGAAACAAAAGATGGTGAAGGGCAAGGGAGGTGTTTTCAAGCTTACGGCGGGCCTACAATGCGACTTTGGATCCGATCGCGTTTTCAACTCTCCGCTTGCCGAAGCGAATATTGTGGGCCGCGCAACCGGAATGGCAACTCGTGGCCTTAAGCCCGTCGTCGAAATTCAGTTCTTCTACTACATCTGGCCCGCGATGATGCAATTGAGAAATGAATTGCCCGTGATCCGCTGGCGTTCAAACAATGGATTCTCCGCGCCCCTTGTGATACGAGTAGCGATTGGTGGGTATCTTACAGGCGGCGCGATCTATCACTCCCAATGCGGCGAGAGTGCGTTCACGCACATTCCCGGACTGCGCGTGGTTTTTCCGTCCAATGCGCTTGATGCCGCAGGGCTGTTGCGTACTGCCATTCGCTGCGACGACCCGGTGCTGTTCCTCGAGCACAAGCGGCTTTATCGAGAGACGTATGGACGCAGTGCGTATCCAGGGCCCGATTACATGATTCCGTTGGGTAAGGCAAGAATCGTGCAGCCGGGAACGGATTTAACCGTCATTACTTATGGAGCTGTCGTCCCACGGGCTCTTCAGGCGGCGCAAAAACTGGAACGCGAGCATGGGATCAAAGTTGAAATCCTCGATCTGCGATGCTTGAACCCCTTTGACTGGGACGCAATTTCCGCTTCCGTACAAAAAACCAACCGCGCGCTGGTCGTGTATGAAGACACGTTGAGTTGGGGATACGGCGCAGAAATCGCCGCGAGAATTGCCGATCAGATGTTCGAACACTTAGATGCTCCGGTGCGGCGCCTGGCAGCTAAAGATGTATACGTTGCCTATCAACCCATTCTTGAAGACGCCATCCTGCCACAAGTTTCGGATATGTTTGATGCAATGAAGCAACTCTCTGAATATTAGCTGGCTGCCTTAGAGCAGAGCGGGCTGAATCCTCCGCGAAGAGTACGGGATTCCGACTTCCGATCAAGCGCAAGCATCCAAAGATCAAAAAATTGACCCGACGGAAAGTCGGGCCGTGTCGAGCCGTTGGAAGGTATGCGAACGTGTATGTCTGCCTTCTAATTTACCGTCAATATCGCCGTGGCGCTCACTCCGTTTAGTGTTGCCGTGATGGTTGTAGTTCCTGAGCTGATTCCGGTGGCTACTCCGTTCGAATTTATTACAGCTACCCCCACAGTTTGGGAAGTCCATATCGCCTGCGTGGAAAGATCTACCGTGCTGTTGTCGCTGAAAGTTCCAGTAACGACGAAACTCTGGTTGTTGCCAACGGAAATATTCGGATTGCCCGGCGTAATATTCATTCCCACCAGGGTGGCGTTTGTAACATTCAGAGATGTGGTGGCCACCACGCCGGCGAAGATCGCTGAAATGGTGGACGTTCCGGGCGCGATTCCTGTTGCGTAGCCTCTTGTGCCGGCCGCATTGCTCACAGTTGCGGCGGATGCGTTTGACGAAGTCCATGTGACCGCGGAAGTCAAGTCCTGTGAGCCGTTCGCGAACCAGCCAATCGCCGTGAATCCCGTCATAATCTGTTGGGGAATCGTCGAGGAAGATGGAGTGATTGTGATGGAAGTTAAAGCTCCGCTCGATTCAACGAGCAAAGTAGAGCTAGCAGCAAATCCTCCCAAGGACGCCGTAATGGTTGCTGCACCCTGAGATTGTCCGGTGGCCTGGCCGAACGGAGTAATCGTTGCGGTGCTCGTGGAAGAGGAACTCCATGTCACCAGTGTGCTGACATTTTGAGAAGTTCCGTCGTCGTAGGCCGCTGTCGCAACGTACTGCTGGGTGGATGCGATGGCTAAGATGGCGGATGGTGGATTGATAACGATGCCGGTGAGATTTGCGCCCGAGACGTTCAACTGAGCCGATCCCGAGACGCCCTCGAACGTGGCAGTAATCGCGGCGGAACCCGAGCCAACCCCAACGGCGATTCCCTTGGACCCCGCGGTATTGCTTACGGTTCCCACGGTATTGTCGCTCGTTGCCCAGTTCACGTTGCCGGAAATTACCTGGGTGCTTGAATCGCTGAATTGGCCAGTCGCAGCGAAAGTTACCTGCGTTAAGGGCGCAATCGAAGAGATCGAAGGTGTCACCGAAATGGATATGACAGTTGCGTTGGTGACGTTCACATTTGCAGACACTGTTTGCGAACCGAGGGTTGCTGTAATCGTGGCCAATCCCTGACTTACGGCTTGCAACTTTCCGTTGGTTTGAATCGTGGCAGCAGCAGTATTTGATGAACTCCATGCGGCTTGGGCACTGACGTCGCGGGTGCTGCCATCGTTGAACAATCCAATCGCGGTCAACTTTGAAGTTGTGCCCTGGGCGACCGTCAGGCTGCCCTGAATTGACAAGGATGTTAGATCCGCCGCGTTCACAGTAATTGAAGTTGTGCTGCCGCTTACCGAGCCAGAGGTTGCGGTAATGGCGATCGGCGCCGCCTTCGGGGGAAGATTCTGAGTGAGGTTGAGGCCGGTAGCTATTCCGCTAACTGTTATTGATACAAATGTCGGTTCCGAGGAACTCCATACAACCGTATTGGATATGTCTTGCGTGGAACTGTCGGAAAAGGTTCCGGTCGCGGTGAATTGTTGCGTGATGCCAAGTGGAATCGTGCTGGTTATTGGAGACACTGCAATGGAAACGAGTGTTCCATTACTTATAGTGAGCGGGGCTGAAGCTGAAATAGTCCCCAAGGATGCCGTGATGACGGAAGAGCCGGCATGAAGAGCCTGCGCCAAACCGCTGGTCGGCACGGAATTGCTGATCGTTGCCTTGGTCGTATCTGAAGAGCTCCAGTTTACGGTGCCGGTTATATCTTGAGTGCTGCTATCGGTGAAAGTTCCAATCGCTCTGAATTGCTGGTCAGTATTGGCGGCAATCGTTAGAGAAGGCGGAGTGATGCCTATGGAAACAAGCGATATTGTGACCGTCAGGGCCGCGGAGCCGGTGATCGGTCCGGACGAGGCTGTGACGGTCACGGAGCCATTTGATTTTGCGGCGACAAGACCATTGTTGGCAATTGTTACCAAAGCAGAATTCGAAACGCTCCAGGTAACTGAATTACTCAGGTCCTGCGTGCTTCCATCGGTGTAGGAACCGGTAGCCATGAACTGGTCGGTGAAGCCTACTCCGACCGACGGACTTGCGGACCTGACAGCAAGGGACACGAGCGACGGCGGACCAACCGTGAGGCTGCTGGTCCCAGTGATAGTTCCTTGGGTAGCAGTGATTACCGCCGAACCGGCTACTTTTGATGAGGCAAGGCCGCTATTAGAAATGGAGGCAACAGCCGGATTGGAGACGCTCCATGCAACCGAACCAGTAAGATTCTGGGTGCTGCCGTCAGTATAGTTTCCAGTCGCCATGAACTGATCGCTGAGGCCCGCGGCAACTGACGGCGCAACTGAATTCACAATTATCGAAGTCAATACGGGTGCTGCCACGGTCAGGGACAATTTCCCGGAAATGCCCGCTTGAGTTGCAGTGATTACACATGGTCCTGGCGAAAATGCTTTCACAACCCCGCTAGTGGACACTGTGGCGATCGCGGAACTCGACGAACTCCATGCCGCCGAGTTAGTCAGATCTTTAGTGGTGCCGTCACTATAGGACCCAGTAGCCGTGAGTTGCTGGCTTAGTCCTGCGGCAAAAGGCGGATTGTTGGCGGCGATCTGGATGGACTGAAGGATCGCGGCCGCCGCATGAGATCCGACGCCAGTGGAGCTGTTATTGGAAATCCCGCCTCCACCGCACGCGGTCATTACACCTAAAAAGATCAAGGAAAAGCATCGCAGAAACTTCGCCATAGCACTTGCCTCGTATGCAATTCGAATATCCGAACGAATTAAGACTTCATTTGAAAGGTCTACCGGTCGGGCAAGTTTGGCGCCGCCCGAGTCATTTTCGGCATTGCGACCTTTCAGAACTTGACAACAAATAAGCAATGCAGTCACCAAATCGAATATCGTTTAGATTGAGGCGGCTGGACGACTCGATCCCCGAGCGACAGGCGGGACAGCATGAGGGAAGGGAAATACCTTTCCGTTGAGAGAAAAGAATTAGAGTGCTTAGGAGTGTGAGGTAACGTTACAAAGGTAATCGCACTGCAATCTTTGACTGCTCAACAGCGCCGCGTTGACGAAAGTGTTACTAACGTTCACAGAAATTTAGTGAGTCCGGCTCGCCCATGTAAGATTGATAAATACAGCGTGGATCGAAATCATTCCCCGGCTGTGCTTATTCGTAAGAATTGCGCGTGGTTCGTATATTTGCCGTATACGCTTCCCGCAGATAAGACTTCTCTTTGATTTCGAGCAGGACTTTGTGCGGTGATCGACCTCTCCTGAATAGTGAGATCAGACTTGATAGCAAGTGAAGACCAGGCCGCAACGGCAACACGATCATTTGCCGACCGCTCTCCGGAAATAAACCGGGAACCCCGTAGCGCTGCCTTCGCATGGCTCAGCGTATTCTACTTAATCTATTGTGCCCGGCCAGAGGATTGGATTCCGGGATTGAAACACGTTCCACTGGCCAAGATCTCAGTTTTTTTTGCTCTCATTGGCCTGCTGATTGCCGCGGGGAAAACCAAGCGCAGATTTCAAGATCTACCAAGGGAAGCCAATTACCTGCTGGCTCTGATCGCGGTATTGTTTGTTTCCGCAATATTCTCACCGATATGGAAAGGTGGGGCGTTATGGCGCACGCTTGATTTCGCCAAGGTTTATGTCGTGTGGGTGCTTACCTTTCTGGTCGTGACAGATTTCAAGAAACTGAGGCGCATAATTTTCTTGCAGGCGGGTTCGGTGGCGGTGATTGCCATAGTCTCGATAGCGAAAGGCTATTCTCACCCGCGACTGGAAGGTGTTCTGGGAGGCATTTACGGAAATCCCAACGACCTCGCCTTCGCTATTGTCCTTTCTCTTCCATTTTGCCTCTCTTTCCTTATCAGCGCGAAAGGCGCGATAAAGAAGTTGTTATGGGCGTTCGCTATGCTGGTGATGGCAGCTTCCCTGTTTCTGACAGCGTCCCGCGCTGGATTTATAGACCTGGTCATTGCTGGAGGCGTTTGTTTGTTGCATTTCGGGGTCAAAGGCAGACGGCCATCTTTGATCGCGACCGCTCTCATAC
>JBOGLB010000410.1:0-4158 GCA_050745965.1 Terriglobales bacterium
GCGGCTAAGGTGGTTGTCGGAATGATCGGAAGATTCTGTGCCATAAGCCCCGCCGACATAGCCAGGGCAATTGTGACGGCAACGATTCGGAAGCGCATTCTCATCTCCTAAGGGGTTCATCCACCCGATTTCACAGGTGGTTAAAATTGGCTGCTGAAAACAGGGGCCCGGAATCACAGGTAAAAAACCACACATAAAAGGCTGGAGTGTTTGAAAACTAGGGCATTTCACCTAGGAGGTCAACGAAAATATACAGTCATTACAGTAGAAAGCACATGTAAGTATGTATAAGATTCATAAGGTTTTCTACCTAGGGTATTCACCTTAATCTAAACGGAGTCTGTTGCCCGGTTCGAAGAATTTTTTGTTTTCGGGACGATCTCCAGCCAAATGATGCGGCGGTCCCTACCGAACGAGGAGAAGTGCATCCACGTTGATGGATGTCTTACTGGTGGCTTTGTTCTTGTCTAAACCACGCGAGTGCGAGCGATGGGAGGACACCTATATTTGCCGGGTCAGGGGAGAAAAACACAGCAAGAATTTTCAGTAATCCAAAAATCGCGTCAGTTGAGTTCAGGTTAGCTTCGATTACCATTGGCGCGCAATGAAATCCGCTATGTTCGAGGTAACGAAGGTCTCTGGCTGTAATTGACCTAGTATCCTTAACAATCCCGTAAGGTTTTTTTCACCCTTACGATTCATCATGCAGACAAAACGCCTCGTTTTTCAGTTCGTAGTTTTAATGCTTCTGCACAGCCATCCTCCAAGCGTTGCGCTGAATCAAAATCGCAGTTGACAAAAAAGCTGCGCCACTTTGAGGCATTTCTGGCTTCCATATCAATGCTTAACAACACTCAAAACCATCGGAGAATAAAAATGGCAGACAAATCTTTGAAGGATCTATATCTTGACGAACTGCGGGATCTTTACAATGCGGAGAACCAACTGGTAAAAGCGCTTCCCAAGATGGCTAAAGCGGCAACTTCGGAAGAACTGAGCTCCGGTTTCGAAGAGCACCTGGAGCAAACAAAGGGTCATGTGCAGCGCCTCGAACAGATATTCGAGTCACTGGGCGAAAGCCCTAAGGGAAAGAAGTGCGCCGGCATGGAGGGCCTGGTAAAAGAAGGTTCTGAACTACCCGACGACTTCGAGGGCGCGGTCCTCGACGCGGGGTTGATTTCCGCCGCTCAGCGCGTCGAGCATTATGAGATCGCCACCTATGGCACGGTGATCGCGTTCGCAGAGTTGCTCGGTGAGTCTGAGCAGCAATCTTTGCTAAGTGAAACCTTGCAGGAGGAAAAGGAGACGGATCAAAAGCTTACCGAACTGTCGAAAGAGATAAATGTTGAAGCCAATGAGGGTGGCGAGGCGGGAGAAGAATCCCGCGAGACTGTCGAAGCGCCAGGACGGCAAAAGACAGCTAAGAGAAAACCGGGGAGAGCCGCCTAGATTTCGTCGCAATTGAATATTCTTGAAGGGGTGATCGAAAAAGATCGCCCCTATTTTTGCATAATCGAAACGCTCATCGGCAAAAGGCGACCTGAGAAAGGTTTCCCTTCGAGCGTATTTCGCGACGTAATCGCGGAGCCTACGGCAGTAGGTCGCCGAATAATGCGTAAACGCGGGGCTCGGCAAGATCAAAATCCCATTCCACTAGATGGGAATGGGGAGCGACGTAGTTCAACCCGCCATCTTCATTGAAGATAGGTTGGTGGCAAGCGGAACCATCACAATCGTCCGCAGCTTCAATTCGAACACAGGGATTTGATATACGAACGCTGTGAGGGGGCACAGGGTTTTTCATGCGCAGAATAATATCTCAACCTTACAAACGTTTCTACAGTTTTTTTTTTAAATTTCTAGGGGTTGATCCAGATTGAAACTCAAAGAACAAATTGCTTATTTCCCTCCGGATAAAAGACGCTTGCCCGCCTTTTGAACATCCATTCCGAACGAGGGATGATGATAATCCCCGCTGACTTTCACCGGAATGTCTGACCCGGCTCCGCGCTTCTTTTTAAAAAATGGATCCAGTACCTTCAAGATCAAAGCCTTCGCACCATGCGCGGTGTCCGACAAGTCGGAGTCCATCTTTAATGTCCCGTGCATATCAATCTTGTCACTGATCAAGTTGTAAGTGCCATGCATCTTGGCATGTGCGCCGGGAATGTAAAAGGAAAGGTTTGAGAAAGTGGCGGTGCCATTCTTCAGCGCAACATGGCCGCGGAGATCGGAAAGCACGGGGGGAGGAGTCTGTGGAGCGATTTCTTTCTTTCCACCTGTGGACTTCGCGTGTTCCCGCAGTTCCGTTTGGGCATTTTGACTTAACTGGTTGACCTTCTCCTGGGTACTCGGACGGGTGAAGTTGCTGTCGCTGATGCCAAAGTCTCCCGCCATCTCGATCTTCCTCAAAAAGCGCGCAGTACCGGGAGGCAATACAGCTTTCCCTTTGAAGCTCACTTCGCCGGCCATGGGGGGCCGTGCCTCTTTCGTGAACATCCGTAAAATGTCTTCAATCCTGCCGTTTCGAGCTTCCAAATCAATCGTTGCGGTCTTCCCCTTCCGGCCTGGTGTTGCAGCTATCTTGCCGCTGGATGCCACCGTCGTCTTCAAAAACTCGGATGAAACCTGATTCAGGAAAGTATCTCCGTTTATCCCATCCACATATGCACTGAACTCCGAGTTCAACGCCACGGGATGCTCGCTGTTGGTAACTTCAAAGCCTGGAATATTAATCTTTCCCGCCACATTGATATGCTGCAAAATCCCACTGAATGTCCCTTGCGAGGAAAGAATTCCAGAAATCCCCCTAAAAGCTCCGAGGTTCGCGTTTTCGAGCGTGTAATCGCCGGTCACCGGAGTTTTGACGCCAAGCCACGGCCCAAACGACCCGGCTGCGACAATCTCGCCCGGTGGCTCTGGATTGGAGAGCCGGGCTGAAAAATGCATCGCACGGGTCGCACTTGCGGGTTCCAAAATGAGTTCATAGATTCCAAACTGTACCGCCGGCTTCCCCGCTTCCCGTCGTGGTACATCGAGAATGGCGTTATAAATATTGATTTCGTCAATCTGCGTTGACGCCGAATTCAGTCCGTTAAATTGTTTGGACCCCTTCGGCGGCACATAGACGTGCAGGCCATCTGCACGAATCCTCCGGATGTGGCTTCCCAGCAAACCCAGCAGATTGCTTTGAATTGTGAGCTTTTCAAAAGTCGCGAACGGAGGCGCGTTAGCCCCGAGGCGATAAGTCACGCCTTCCGCAATGCAGCCAGGGTGTGGGAAATAAGTCTGGCGGAAATTTCTGATTTCAACTTTACCGGAGCCTGCCTCCTCAAGGTCTTGAATGATTGCCGACTCTCGGAACGGCCAGCGGACCGCGAAGAGAATGCCGGCAACCGTCGCAATCAATAGGGCTAAGATTCCGCAGGCAAACAATCTCCTTTTCTTCCCAAAGCGAGAATGAGCCCCAGGCTTTAAAGGAACGGTTGACGCGTGTGGTCCTGACATTGAGAAGCGCTCTCGCTTAACCTTGGAGGCGCAATCTGGGGTGAAGGTTGTGACGGTTCGCTTGTGTTATAGCATCGTATCGAAGACTGTGACGTCCATCACGCTCGGCCGGGGGCGAATCTCACACAATAAATCAGTCCGCAAATGAGCAGAACGGCTCCCCACCAGACGCTGGCATGCAAGTTGAATAACACAACAGGATTCGCGGGCGTGTTGAATACCTCCCAAATGCCAGCGCCACAAATCAGAATTCCATTCACCAATAGTGACAATCCGATAAAGAACCAGATCGAAATTACCTTACCGCTCATGCTCTCACCAGCCCTTCGCTACCAGAAGATAATATTGAGAATAAAGAAGATTATCACCACGATCGCCGCCCAGAACAAAGGCTTCTGGTAAAGCGGAACATTCCCAACCTTAGGAATCGGCGTTAGCCCGTATACAAGTCCGGTCAATTCTGCTTCGGTCTTAGGCTTCGTTAGCAGGCTTACTATGACCGTCACAATCACGCATACTATGAAAGACCACAAAGCCTGATACATATCCTGGGCAAGCGCTTTAGCGTCCGCCGAGAGTGCTACGTAACGCAACGCGTACGGATCTGCCTTCACCCAACCCCACATGCTGATCGAGGAAACAGTGCCGCAG
>JBOGLB010000411.1:0-3610 GCA_050745965.1 Terriglobales bacterium
CTCCGAAGGTGTGCGCGAGGCAGCCGAGACTGTCAGCCACTCGGACCTGGGCGCATTTTTCAAGAAATATGTTGCGGGCACCGATGAGATTCCATGGAATGATTTCTTCAAAACCGTCGGACTGCAATTAACGGCTGAAAAAGTTGAAGCCGCTGATCTTGGGTTCACCGCCGCTCGAAATTTCGGCTTCCCGTTAACCGTTACTTCGGTCGCCGAAGGTAGCGCTGCCGGGCATGCGGGACTTGTTAAGGGTGATGTGATTGTGAAAATTAATGGCCACGATCCGTCTGGTAATTTCGCCGCCGCATTACGTTCCGGAGAGACGATTCAGCTTCGCATTCGTAATCAGAATGGCGAGCAGGAATTCAGCTGGCAACTCGCCGCGCGAGATATGCTCGAATTCCGCCTCGAAAACATGGAGAATCTCACTTCGCAGCAAAAAGCCAGGCGAGCCGCGTGGCTTAAGGGAGATTCCGAGCCACTCGGACAGGCCCATCCATGATCCGGACACTTCTGATGCTTGGGTTCTGGGCGGCGCTTCTCCCGTTCGCGGCACTGCTGGGCTTCCCGTGGACGCTGATAACCGGGAACGTTAATTTTCTCTATCGCATGGGCATGTGGGGGGCGGGCACTGGCGCGCGCATCGCGGGCATTCGGACGAGAACAGTCGGCCTGGATAAGCTCGATCCGGCACGCACTTACATTTTCATGTCCAATCATGTTTCTAACATTGATCCGCCACTGTTGCTGCCGCTGATTCCCCGCCGTACCTCGGTGATGGTAAAAAAGGAATTATTCAGCTATCCGCTGCTCGGCAAGATGATGCGGTTAGGTAGCCTGGTTCCAGTTGATCGCGGAAATCGCGAATCAGGAATCGCCGCCGTGCGATATGCGTCGCAGGTTATTCGCGAAGGCATTAATATGACAATTTTTGTCGAGGGAAAGCGTTCCTTTGACGGAAAGCTATTGCCGTTCAAAAAAGGTCCATTCTATTTGGCTGAAGAGTGCGGCATTCCGGTCGTGCCGGTGACCATTGCCGGAACGCATTTTATTATGCCCAAGCAGCGATTTGCGATCAAAGCGGGCGTCGCGACCGTGATTTTTCATGAGGCAATCGAGCCTAACGATTTTGGCAGCCGCGAATGCCTGATGCAGAAAGTGCGGAAGGCGATTGATAGCGGATTGCCGCCCGAGATGCGGGAAGACACATCATCCGCGGAAGTGCCTCTTCCAGTTCACTCCTCACACGCTTCAACACCCGAGCGGTAAAACATAAGGCGCGTCGCAAATAGCTCACCCTCACGATCATCCTTCGTCCTGCGTCTCATCTTTCTGCTGCTTCCTGATCCATCTGGCAATTTCTGGCAGTTTACTCAGAATCGCCGAGTACTTCAGCCACACCTTGTGGTCCACAGCAGGAGCTCCGCTCACGATCGCCCCAGCCGCTACATCATTCGCGACCCCGCTTTGGGGAGTAACGATGGCGCCGTCGCCAATTTTGCAGTGTCCAACCACTCCAACCTGCCCGGTGAGGATCACGTTATTGCCGACCTCCGTGGATCCGGCGAGACCAACCTGCGAAGCTAACAGTGAATGTTCACCGATGTGACTGCCGTGTCCAACTTGAACCAGGTTATCAATTTTCGTGCCGCGTCCCACGATGGTTTCACTGACGCTGGCCCGGTCAATGCACGAGTTAGCTTGTATTTCAACGTCGTCGCCGATAACCACTGGCATCGGCTGAAGAATCTTGTGCCAGCCTCCGCTATCGTCTTTTGCGAAACCAAAACCATCTGCGCCTACGATGGCGCCGTTTTGCAGGGTGACGTTGTTGCCCAAACGGCAACCCTCGCGCACGACCGAATGCGCATGTGCGAAAAAATTATTCCCGATTGTCACTCCCCTGTAAATCACCACATGAGGCAGCAGAACAGCATTGTTGCCAATCTCCACCTCCTGGCCGATCACAACGTAGGGGCCGATGTGAGCGTTTGTGCCCACCTTCGCGGATGCATCAATCACCGCAGTGGGATGAGTGCGAGAAAGATATTCCGGCGACTTATGGAACAGCGCAATGGCATGAGCGAAAGCGAGATAAGGGTTTGTGCTGCGCAACATCGCCGCAGGTAGCGCAGGAAATCCCTCGCTCAGAATCACCGCCGAGGCTCTGGTACTTTTTGCCGCGGAAGCATACTTCGGATTGGAAAGAAAGCTGATCTGTCCAGGCCCGGCATTTTCGATTCCTGCCACGCCAGTGATTTCAACGTCGGGCGAACCGTTTTCAATGCGCGCTCCAACGGCTGCCGCAATTTCCCAAAGTTTCATAGTGAGTGCGATTGTAACGGAGAATCCGAAACCAACAGGCCGCGCAAGGAAGTATTCATGAAATCGAACGTTCAGTTGGACATTACTCATCGGCTACGTAACAATAGCCTTTCTCATTTCACCTGGGGGATTCTATCGAGTGACCCAACCCGCGCCCTTAAGAGTAGCGCCGTTAAGAGTGGCGCCGTTTAAAGCGAAGATTAGCGCTCTCGGTACTTACGTTCCGCCCCGTCTTCTGACCAATGCCGATCTCGCAAAGATGGTCGAAACCTCCGATGAATGGATCATGCAGCGAATCGGAATTCGCGAGCGCCATATTGTGGACAAAGGCGTCGCGACCAGCGATCTCGCGGTTGAAGCGGCAAAGAAGGCGCTGGCAGAACGTGGCCTAACGGCCACCGATCTGCAAGCTATCATCGTCGGCACGGTCACGCCCGACATGTTGTTTCCGTCCACGGCTTGTCTGGTGCAAAACAAGCTCGGCGCAACAGGCGTCTGGGGATTCGACCTATCCGCCGCGTGCTCAGCCTTTGTTTATGCCCTGCAAACGGGCGCTCAGTTTATTGCGACCGGCGTGCATAAAAAAGTCATGGTCATCGGGGCGGACGTGATGTCTTCAATCATTGACTACACCGACCGTTCGACTTGTGTGATCTTCGGAGACGGCGCAGGCGCGGTTATCCTCGAATCTTCCGACGACGACTTGGGCCTCATTGATTTCATTCATGAGGTGGATGGTTCGGGAGGCTGCTCGTTGTACATGCCGGGCGGTGGGAGTTTGCATCCTTCGACCCATGAAACCGTGGACAAGAAAATGCACTTCGTTCAGCAGGACGGAGGAGCGGTTTTCAAATTTGCCATTCGCAAGATTACCGAGGTCTGCGACAAAATTCTGCAACGCAACGGATTCACCGTATCTGATCTCAATCTTTTTATTCCCCACCAGGCGAACAGGAGAATCATTACCGCCACGGCTGAGCGCCTTGGGCTGAAACCTGAAAACATCGTTATCAATATTGATCGGTACGGAAACACTACCGCCGGGACCATTCCGCTCGCAATGGATACCGCCCGTCAGGAAGGCCGCCTGAAGAAAGGCGACCTGGTGCTGCTGGCCTCGGTTGGCGCGGGATTCACCGTCGGAGCGACACTGTTGCGATGGGCTTATTAGATTGACGAATCTAAAGCCGACCGCCCAATAGCTCGCCTGTATAATGGCTGACGCTCATGGACTGGCGGCCTGCGTCCGTAGTCAACTATCTGTTTAACGCCGAGTCCGGGGCCA
>JBOGLB010000412.1:0-7838 GCA_050745965.1 Terriglobales bacterium
CGCGTCAATGGACTGTGCGACGGCAATGTGCTCGATCGCGGAATCAATATTTGCCGGGCTGCCTGCTTCGGAGCCTGCCTCGGCAAACATTTCGGTAATAACTTTTTCGCCGGAGAGAGCCGCGAAGGTGAGGGGCCTGATGAATTCCTGGGCGGCCCGGGTCATCACGACCTGAACGCGGATGCCGCGGTCCTGAAGAAGGCGGACAATCTCGGCCGCCTTATAGGCCGCGATTCCGCCGCAAACGCCTAGGGCAACTTTCATGGAGAGGCCTGAGTGAAACAGTTGCGGGATATCAGATGCCAGTGATCAGTTGCGTAAACTACTCTGATCCGATCGCTTTATCCAGAATCTCGCTGGCAACATCAGCGGCGGATCTGGGAACTTCCGGAATCACCCACTTGACCTTGCCGGCCTTGATTTCATCCTGCGCGATGCGGCATGGTTTGCGAGAAGGTGTTTGGATTACGGGAGGCGCACCACCCTGCAACTGACGCGCGCGGCGCGCGGCTACAAGGATGTACCGGTAATTGCTGTCGAAACCTTCAATTAACTTCATGAATATTCTCCCTGCACTAACGTCCCCCCGGCGCGGTCGCGGGCAGAAACGAGGCTAAGATCGGCTGCAAACGTTCCCGGACATTTTTTAAGCGGCAACTTTCCGCTATGGTGAGAAGGCCGGCCTGATCGGTGGTCGGTTTCAGTTCCGAGCGCTGTAGACGTTCCGCCAACAGGATCGCCTTCAGCGTTTCCACAGATTCGTCCAGACGGTCGTTCACTAAAATATAGTCGTAGTTGGCATAATTCTCAATCTCACGAGTGGCCGTGGCCAACCGGCGCTGAATTACGCTTTCCTCATCCAGACTGCGATTGCGCAGCCGGTCCTCAAGCGTCTGCCGATCGGGAGGCATGATGAAAATTCTGACCGCCTCGGGGAGTCTGCGCTTGATTTGCTCCGCCCCCTGCACATCAATGTCGAGAAGCAGATCATGGCCGGCTCGTTCCGCTTCGCGAAGAAACGTACGGGATGTCCCGTAAAGGTTGCCGAAAACATCCGCGTGCTCCAGGAATTCATTCTTTCGGACCATTTCTTCAAATTCTTCACGAGGAACGAAGAAATACTCACGCTCGTGTTTCTCATTGCGTAGTGGAGGACGCGTGGTGTAAGAAATGGAAAAATCAAGTCCGGAAACAATGCGGCGGACGCCGTTTACCAGCGTGGATTTGCCCGAACCTGAGGGTGCCGAGATGATGTAAACGGTCGTCATTCGATGTTTTGAACTTGCTCGCGAGCTTTTTCTATTGCGGCCTTCATGGCGAGACCCATTTCAGTAATTTTAAGCGCATCGCCGGTCAGCCCGGAAGTCTTGGAAAGGAGGGTGTTGGCCTCACGATTCATTTCCTGCAATAGGAAGTCAAGTTTCTTGCCAACTTCGTTTCCTTCATCCAGCAATCCAAGGAAATGGTTGATGTGCGTCTCCAGCCGAACAAGCTCTTCCTGCACGTCGCTACGATCTACGAGCAAGGCCGCTTCCTGCAAAATGCGTTCAGGTTCGATTTGCGTCGTGAATAGTTCCTGCATGCGGGTTTTTAATTTAGTGGCGTAAATCTGTTGTACCAAAGTTCGATATTTGGCCACGGTTTGGAATGCTTCTCGCGTTTCCGCCATCAGTTGCCGCAATTCGCGCTCAATGCCGCGGCCTTCCTCTTCCCGCATTCGATTCAGCCGCGCCAGCAACTCGTCGAGAGACTTCAAGACGGCCGATTCGAAGTCTCCATCCGCCGGTCGCGAATCCGCTGAAAGTGCTCCTGGCAATCGCAAGACTACGTTCAGGTCAGGATCTGCCGAAACTCCGAATTCGGCTGCGGCAGCGCGAAATGCGCGGATATATCCGCCGACGAAGTTCCGGTTGATGGAGAACGCTTCACCACCTCCGTGATCCACGTTAAGCGATAGTTCGATGTGGCCTCGCGCCAGCTTCTCCTTCAACACGCGGCGCAGTTTCATTTCCAAAGCATCATTTTCGGCGGGAAGCCTGAAATGCAGGTCCAGAAGGCGATGGTTCACAGACTTCAAGGAAAGCGTGAAACTAGCGCGACCATTGGAGCAATCTTGATTCTGAGCAGATGTCGCTGGTGATTCGCCGTTCGCGGCTGGAACTTCGCCCCTCACTTGTGCAAATCCGGTCATGGAGCGAATGGGCATGGATTATCGTCGTAGCGGAGATGGACTAAGATTTTCCTGATCATTAATTTGTTGGCCGCTATCTTGTTCAACACTATTTTGTTGGCCAATGTTTCGCTGATCGGTTTCCACGAATTGCAGATCATACAAACGCCGGTAAGTGCCGAACCTCTTCATCAGATCATCATGAGGACCTATATCGGCGATAGTACCATTCTCGATGACAACAATACGGTCGGCGCGGCGCACCGTGGATAACCGGTGAGCGATAACCACCACGGTGCGACCGGACATCAAATTGTGAAGAGCGGATTGAACCAGGGCTTCCGATTCGCTATCGAGCGCCGAAGTGGCTTCGTCCAATATCAGGATTGGGGCATTTTTTAGTAACGCACGCGCGATGGCAATCCGCTGTCTTTCGCCGCCTGAGAGGCGCAGGCCGCGCTCACCGATCACGGTATCGTATCCGGCGGGCAACTCCATGATGAAATCGTGCGCCAGCGCGGCTCGCGCGGCGGACTCCACATCCTTTTGAAGAATGGTGGACTGTCCATAGGCAATGTTGTTGCGCAGAGTGTCATTGAACAGGACAGTCTCCTGCGTGACCACGCCGATCTGCGACCGCAATGACGTCAGAGTCGTGTCGCGCACATCATGATCGTCAATCAAGAGACGGCCAGAGCTTACATCAAAAAAACGAGGAATGAGGTGAACTAGCGTGCTCTTGCCCGCGCCACTGGAACCGACCACGGCCAGCACTTCGCCGGCATTTACTTGCAAATTAATGTCGCGAAGAATGTCTCGCGATTCATCGAGTTCATTGTCGTAGGCAAAACATACATTCTCAAAAAGTATATTTCTGGAAAATGGCGGCAGAGGTTTCGCGTCCGGCTTCTCGGGCACTTCGTCCTGGGTGTCCATAAACTTGAAGATTTCGGATGATGCACCCAGAGCCTGCTGAAAATTATTGTTGAAGAGGGCGAACTTGCGAACTGGATCGTAGAGTTTGAAGACGGCAACGATAAAAGCTACGAAAATGCCTGGCGTCATGACGCCGTGCACAACCTGCTCACGTCCCAGTAGTAACAGGAGGGCAATCGCGATAGCCCCAAAGATATCCATCAATGGAGAACTGACCGCTGACGCGGCAACTGAACGTAAGTTGGCGCGAAACAGCCACTGGGCGGCCTTCCGGAAGCGCGCGATCTCCCAACTTTCCATGCTGAAGGCTTTGACGATGCGGTTGCCGGTGATGGTTTCGTGCAGAATGTTTTGGATATCGGCCAATTTGTCCTGACCGCGGCGGGTGGTATGCCTTACACGGCCGCCGATTTTTCCCGCCGAATAAATAATGAACGGGACAAATAGCAGCAGAAGCCACGCCAATTTTCGTCCCAGCAAAACAACTACCGCTGCGGTAAATATGAAGGTAAAAAACTGCTGGAGGAATTCAGCCAACACGCTTGAAACTGCATATTGCACCCGCTCGATATCCGTCACGATGGTTGAAACCAGCGTGCCTGTGGTGTGCTTCTGGAAAAAGGCTGCCGAACGTCTCAACACGGAATCGTAGAGATTATTTCTCAGGTCGGTAATCATGCCGTAGCCGGCATAGTTCACGAGATAGGTACCGGCATAGTCGCAAATCCCCTTCAGCACTGTGGACGCGACGAAGGCGTAAGCGACGATTGTCCAGGCATGGTGAAAATGTGAAGGAACAAACTGCTGAAGGTAGATGATGCGATTGGTGTGTGGAATTTTAAAGAGCTGAATATTTTCCGAACCAGAGGAAGGGTTCAGCACACGATCCAAAATTGGTCCTACAAGCAATACGCGAAAGGCATCGAGCAGTCCAACCGCTGCGAGCAGGAAAACAGATGGCCAGAACTGCCAGCTATAGGGACTCAAATAACGAAAGAGCCTTGTCAATTGCCGCATCAGCGATTCCCTACTCGCACGCGCAAGCTGGAGGGCCGAGATAAGGGGGGCATCCGTTGCAAGCGTTTATTCTACTGTAGTGGTTTGGTTTTAGTCTCAACATCGGGTGGAATCGGGCTTTGCAGCATCGGGCAGCCAGGTGAATCCCCGTGCGGCGGTTCTCATTTCGGACTGTCGCGATGCACAACCTTCACGTGGTATCCCGATGTGCGGAGATGTTTGCTAACATCTTCGGCGATCATGACTGAGCGGTGTTGGCCCCCGGTGCAGCCGAATGAGATCGTGAGGTAGCTCTTACCTTCGCGGATATAGTGCGGCAGCAGATAGACCAGCAGCTTCGAGATCCGCTGGATAAATTCTTTCGTCTGCGGGAACGACCGGATATATTTCGCAACCTTGGGATGGCGTCCTGTAAGTAGGCGAAACTCCGGAATGAAATGTGGGTTAGGCAGAAAGCGAACGTCGAAGACCAGGTCCGCATCCTCGGGCACGCCGTTCTTGAATCCAAAGCTCACACAGGAAACGAGAATATTTCTGCCTGATTTCCGCTTCTGGAAGCGATCCGTGATATGCGCCCGCAGTTCGTGCACATTAAATTTCGAAGTGTCAATTACCATGTCGGCCATGGCTCGGATGTTGCGCAGATGGCGACGTTCCGCGGTCAGGGAAGACTTTACTGGGGAATTAGCGCCCAGCGGATGCGGGCGGCGAGTCTCACTGAATCGCCGTAGCAGCACGGCGTCGGACGCTTCAAGAAAAATTATGCGGGTGGGCAGAATGCGTTTGACGGACTTAACGATCTCCGGCAACTCCTCAAGTCTCTTGCCTTCGCGAACGTCAACCACCAGGGCTGTACGCTCAATTTCGGAAGATTGCGCCACCAGTTCGGCGAAAGGCGGAATAAGCCCCACGGGAAGGTTGTCCACGCAGTAGTATCCAAGATCCTCAAATGCTTTTAGGACGGAAGCCTTCCCCGAACCGCTCATCCCAGTAATGATCACCAAATCGCGTGCGGGAGCGCTGGAGGAGATTCTCCTTGATGGCTTCTGCGAAGAGGCTTTGGTTTTTTTCATTATTCGACGTCCGCGCATCTAGGCGATGTTAGCAGGGACCGTTCTGAGTCGCCACTTACCAGCCCGCCTTGGAGGATTGAGCGCGTCGAAGATACAGCGATACCCCCCGACGCCAGTGGTTGTTTCGGTAGCCCCGTACAGCATGGACAGTATTGTAGAGAACTAATGGGTGGCGTAGTCTGCATCTGGTTTGAAGGATCGAAGGAGGCGCTATGCTTTGGACGGTATTTGTACTGCTGTTGATTTTGTGGCTTTTGGGATTCAGCTTTCACATCGCCGGCAGCCTGATTCACCTGCTATTGGTGGTCGCTCTGATTGTATTAGTCGTCAATTTGTTGACGGGTCGCAGATCTGCCGTCTGAGCATCTCCTGCCAGTGACAGGGCACTCGGACCATTTCCATAGGGCGCGCATTGGGCGTGCCCTTTTTTGTTTGCCTGAAAAGATCAAATTTCAGACCGGATTCCGGATCATGCCGCTAAATATCTTCTCAGGAATGACAACATCCTCTCGGTGGCATCCTGCCATATCGAACCGCTAAAACCGTGGCCAACACCGGGGTAGATTTTCATCTCATACGGGACTTGGTTGTGTTCGAGAATTTGCTGCAAATCGTAAGCTTCCTCTAATGGGACCGTTTGGTCGGCTTCTCCGTGCAGGATAAGTACCGGGCAGTATCGGCGGACGAACGGCTTCACTTCCTTTGGCAGGCCACCAAAAAATTCCACGACGGCTTTGATGCGGGGGTCAAACGCGGCCATGCTCAATGAGAGATAGGCTCCGAGAGAAAATCCGAGCAAGCCAATTTTCTCAGGATTGATGTTCGGCTGGCCAGCAACGAAGGTTACACAATTCCACAGAGTCTTCAGCCAGAAAGGCGAGTTCCGAAGAATGGCGGACTTGCTGTCGGCGTGGATCGTTCGCGTACGATCGAAGTAGTGCAGCACATACACGGCGATTCCTTCCGCCGCAATAAGCCGGGCGGGTTCAGCCATTCCCGAGTAATTTCCGCCGGAACCGTGCAGGCTGATAATCGCTGGGTGTAATGTTTCTGTGGCCGCTGGCAGGAAACAGTCGAGGCCGATATCTTTACCGCCGCTTCGAAACGTGGTCTGGGACTCGCGAATCAAAACCTGACCTAAGTCCCGGTCTTTGCGGGTTCTTCCAGCAATCGCGAGAAAGACTGTCCGTAGGGTGCTCGCGCAATGCCGCGCTCAGTAACAATGGCACTTATGTATTCTGCCGGGGTGACATCGAATGCGGGATTTTCAACCTGTGCACCTTCCGGCGTGACTAACTTTCCCGCAAAATGTGTCACTTCGCGTGAATTTCGCTGTTCAATGGGAATCGCGTTGCCATCTGGGGTGGCGAGATCAATGGTGGAAAATGGGGCTGCCACATAAAACGGAATCCGATTTTCTTTCGCCAAAACGGAAACGGTGTATGTCCCGATCTTGTTGGCCACATCGCCGTTTGCGGCGATGCGGTCGGCGCCGACAACAATGGCGCCAATCTTGCCCTGCTTCATCATGGCACCGGCCATATTGTCTGCAATAACGGTTGTTGGAATGCCATCTTTCATCAACTCCCAAGCGGTAAGCCTGGAGCCTTGCAAGAAGGGACGTGTTTCGTCGGCATAAACGTGAATCTTCTTTCCCTGTGCAATCGCGGCGCGGATCACGCCCAATGCGGTTCCGTACCCACAAGTAGCCAGCGCGCCGGCATTGCAGTGGGTGAGCACACCACCGCTGGCAGGCATAAGGGTTGCTCCGTATTGACCCATCGCCTGGTTGGCGGCGATGTCTTCAGCATGCATTCGCTGAGACTCTTCGATCAGTAGGTGCTTGATCTCAGTGATGGGCCTTCTCTTGATTGATTCGAATTTGTCGCTCATGCGCCTGATGGCCCAGAACAAGTTGACTGCCGTAGGCCGTGTTTTGCCAATGACCGCGCAAATCTTCTCAAATTCTTCTTGCAGTTGAGCAACATTGTCAGCTTTTGAGTTGTTGACGCCCAATGCGATTCCCATCGCAGCAGCCACGCCAATTGCGGGCGCGCCTCGTACTACCATGGAGCGGATTACATCGGCGACTTGCTCATGAGTCGTGCAGGTGACATACGTCTCCTCGGTGGGGAGCTTCGTCTGATCAATGAAGCGTACGCCGGAATTGGTCCACTCAAGGGTTTGAATCACAAATCAGTTCCTGGATGTCAGTTCTTAGTTCTAAGCTGTAGCAAGTGTGCTTCTCGAATGTCGTTGTTGCTGAAAACTGAGACGAATGGAACTCCCTCAGCTGCTTTCTCGATATTGGGGCGGCCCTTCGCTTCTTTACGTTCAACCAAACACATTATGCCCACGACCTTGAAGCCAAATTCGCGAGCCGCCTCGATTGCCTGGATGGTGGACGCGCCGGTGGTGCAAACATCGTCCACGATGACGACCGTTGCGGATTTCTTCCGGAATCCTTCGATGCGCTGCCCTGTGCCATGTTCCTTTTCAGCCTTGCGCACCAGGAAGCCATTCAGTTCTCCGCTGACGACGGCGACCGCTACAACGATTGGGTCTGCACCCATGGTCAATCCGCCGATGGCTTCGGGCTTCCACCCCTGAGATCGAATTTCTTCCAGAAAGACTTGTCCGGT
>JBOGLB010000413.1:0-2599 GCA_050745965.1 Terriglobales bacterium
GCGTGGATTCGTGCAAAATAGGCGCTTCAAGGGCAGTTTTGCCTCTGAAAGGGACAGTTGCAGCGTCGGACGCTTTCTTCCCTTTCCCCGACGTGGTGCAAGAGATAGCAAAGGCGGGTGCGACCGCCATAATCCAGCCGGGCGGTTCAGTCCGTGATCAGGAAGTAATTGAAGCTGCCGATGGATTGGGATTGGCGATGATTTTCACCGGGGTGAGGCATTTTAGACACTAGCAGGGCTGGAATGCTATGGGCGAATTCAGGTGAGAATCCAAGAGGCCTGTACCTACGGTTACGAGATTCTTCCCATTGTTGGCCCTTTGCTCGTTTCCCGGCAGCCTGTGGGTTTACAATATCTGAGCACCCGCTTCCGTCAGTTCAGCATCCAATTTGTGTAGTTCGCGCGTCTAAAGGTTCCGATGAAAATTATTTACCAGCTTTGTTTGTTGTTTTTTGGAGTAGCCACGGTGTTTGCCCAACAAGCGGGGAATACGCCCAAGCCTGCCGCGGCAGAACCGCCTCACAAAGTGGACAGGGCTGCTTCGTACTACCACTATGCTATGGCCCACATGTACGAGGACCAGTGGTCAGTGTATGCAAGGAGCGACCTGGCCAGCAAGGCGATTGACGAGTACCGCCTGGCGATAGAGGCCGATCCGAGCTCCGAATACCTGAACGCAGGGTTGGCGGAACTTTACGCAAAGACAGGCCGCATACGGGATGCCGTGCAAGAGGCGCAGGACATACTTAAGCGCGATCCGAACAATCTCGAGGCGCATAAGTTACTGGGACGAATTTACCTTCGCTCGCTCGGCGACATGCAGAGCGGCACCGGTTCGGATAACGTTCTAAAGGCCGCGATTGACCAATACGAACAGATCGTGAAAATTGAACCGGATAATGCCGATGACCACCTCTTGTTGGGCCGCCTGTATCAGTTGAATAAGAATTTGCGGAAGGCCGAAGCGGAATTTAAAACCGCCATTAAGTTGCAGCCAGATTCGGAAGAGGCAATCACCACTCTGGCCCTGCTTTATAACGACGAGGGCGACAGTGCGCGCGCAGCCCAAACTTTGAGTTCTGTGCCTGACTCCGCCCGCTCGGGCAAGCTCTATTCGGCTTTGGGATATACCTACGCGCAACAGAAAAACTATAAGAGCGCCATTGACGCTTACAAGCACGCGATAGAACTTGACCGCGATAACTTGGACTCGATCCGGGGACTTGCCGACAGCCTGCTAAACGACAACCAGACGGATGCCGCGCTGGATCAATACAAGATCGTCGCCGAGGCTAATCCGGAGGATGCGAAAACCTACATTCAGATCGCGGAAATTTATCGCCGGAAGGGCAAGTTCGATCTGGCGCTGGAGAATTTGAAGAAGGCCGGCTCCATGGTTCAAGACTCTGCTGAGGTGTCGTACAACATTGCGGCGGTTTACCAGGCCCAGGGACGCTACGATGAAGCAGCCCAAGTTCTGCAAGATTTATTGAAGAAATCTGAGAAGTCAGATAATTCCTACTCGCAGGAAGAGAAGGACCGGCGGTCAGTTTTTCTGGAACGGCTTGGCTCCGTGGAACGGGACAATAATAACGATCCCGCTGCGGTGGAAAGTTTTCATGAGATGTTGGCGCTTGGCGACGATAACGCCGCGCGCGGCTACCAGGAGATTATTGACACTTATCGCGAAGAAAAGCAGTGGCAGCAAGCCACCGATGTCGCAAAAGAAGCGGTCGCGAAACTTCCCAAAGACAATGATCTCAGAATGGTGTATGCCTTGCAGTTGGCCGATATGGGGCAGGCGGACGAGGGTTTGCAACAAGTTAAGTCATTGCTGAAGGGAACTCCCGCTGACCGTGACATTTACATTACCCTGACTCAGATGTACACGCGCCTGAAGCGCTGGCAGGACGCGGAAGATGCGTTGAACAAACTCGATCAGCTCTCCACCAAGCCGGAAGAAAAACAGTACGCTGAGTTTTTGCGCGGCTCGGTTTTGGAACGGCAAAAGCAATATGGTCCCGCCGAGGAGATGTTCCGAAAAGTACTGGCTGCGAATCCTCAAGACGCCGCGACTCTCAATTATCTTGGATACATGCTTGCTGACCGCGGCATGAAACTGGATGAAGCTCTCGCGCTGGTTAAGAAGGCGGTGGACCTGGATCCAACCAATGGCGCTTATCTGGATTCGCTGGGTTGGGCATATTTCAAGTTGGGCAAATATGATCAGGCCGAAGACAATCTGAATAAGGCATCCCATTTCCAGCGGATGGGCTCCGATCCCACGGTTCAGGAACACTTGGGCGACCTATACCAGAAGACTGGCCGGTTGAAGCTCGCAGCGGCGCATTGGCAGCGCGCTATTGAGGAATGGAACAAGACGGTCGCGGCGGAAATTGATCAGGATGACGTCGCAAAAGTGCAGAAGAAGCTTGAATCCGCCAGGGTGAAACTGGCCAAAGAAGATTCCGCGCAGAAATAGGGACGCGGTTTAGCTTTTTTCGTCAGATGTCCCGGGATGCGCGTGTCCTCTGCTAGACTTTTTACATGCTCGCCGAATACGCGGTGGGAGTTTCCCGCGGACGACGCTATCCCGAGC
>JBOGLB010000414.1:0-6241 GCA_050745965.1 Terriglobales bacterium
CTTCGCGTGCGGAATCTCCGCCAGCGGGCGAAACTCGGCCATACGTGTGAGAATTTCATCCAAGGTGACGACAACTTCGGGCGACCACACCCGCTCTTCTTCGAGCGGCATGAATTCGATGAAGCTAACGACCACGCCCTCATCGCGGGCGAACTTCCCGAATGCAATAATCTGGTCTTCGTTAAAGCCACGCATGAGCACGCAGTTGACTTTGACCGGCCAGAGGCCCGCGTCTCTCGCGGCTCGAATACCGGCCAACACATTTTCATATCCATTGGCAACGCGCGTAATACGGGCGAAGCGCTCGGGATCCACTGCGTCCATGCTGACGGTGACGCGGTTTAGTCCGGCTTCTTTGAGCGGACGCGCCATGTAGGCCAAAAGATGTCCGTTGGTGGTTATGGCAAGATCGAGGGGTTGGCCATTCGAATTGCGAAGCTTCGCCAGTTCGCGAACAAAATCCACGACGCCTCTACGCAGCAGCGGCTCGCCCCCGGTGATGCGAATCTTGGTGATCCCCATGCCAGCGAGCACCCGGGCCATCCGAAGGTAGTCCCTGAAAGGCAAATCGCCATAGAGCGCACCTTCATTGCCGGTGCGGCAATAAACACACTTGTAATTGCAGCGATCGGTGATGGAGATTCGCAGATCGGTGATGGGGCGTCCGAATTTGTCGGTTAGGTGCACGTCGTTGGTAGTCGGTCGTTAGTCGTTAGTCGTTGGTCTTTAGTCGTCGGCTGTTAACGCATGCCATTGCCGCAATGTTTACTAACTGTCATCCCGAGAGAAGTCGAGCCGCGCTTGCGCGGTGAGACGACCGAGGGATCTGCATTTCGTTTCAGGGAAAAGACACGCCGGCGGGACTATGCTCGCGGAGCGTTTCCTTTCCAATGGCCCTTTCGGACCGGGAGGCATAGGAGTTTCCACCCACACCCTCGGGAGATTACCCATCTCCACCGCCGCCGCAGCCAGGGTATGCCCGAAGGCTGAGGCAGTCGGAAACTCAACACCATTATAGATGCAGCAGGAAGACGAGCGGAGCTATCTCAAGATTAGCGCCCCTGAGCAATTATGGTTTCATGGTCAGGCTCTTCTGAATCGCAGCCTCGGCCAGGGGTGCCATGACTTTGAATCCAGCCACGTTTGGATGCAGTCCATCTTCCGTGAGGTCCCGCTTCAACATGCCTTTCTCATCCACCATCGCCGTAAAATAATCGAGGTACTCATATCCATTCGCGGAGCAATAAGCCTTGAGCCAACGATTTAGTTCCAGAATTTTCGCCTGTGATCTCTGCGCAAAAAAATCCTTAGCGCGTGGCGTGTAGTCATTTACCGGAAGCAACGACGAAAATACGACGCGAATTTCATGAAGGCGGGAAAGTTCCGCGAATGTCGCATAGTTGGCCTCGATGTCCGGCAACAGCATCGGCCCAGTGTTGCCGGCAATGTCATTGGTGCCGGCCAAAATAACCACGACTTTCGGATGCAGATCAATCACATCCTGGCGATAGCGGACCAGCATCTGCGGGGTGGTTTGGCCACCGATACCGCGATTGATGTAGGGCTTGCCGGGAAAAGAATCGGGCAGGGTCCATATATCTGTAATCGAATCGCCGAAAAACACGACGCGATTTTCGTTCGCAGCCGGCGCAGCCAAACTAGCGTTGGCGGCACGATAGCGCGAGAGCTGGCCGAAGTCGTCGGTGAACATCGCGATGCGTGAGGCCCGGTATTGGTCGAGGCCAGGAAAACCGGTGGTGGGGATGGTGGGCTGCTGCTGGGCGAAGGCCGCGAGGCTCAAGGACAATATGGATATAAGTCGTACAATATTGCGGGACGTTTTCAAGTGCATTTTTTCTCCTCTACCTTTTACTCGGATTCGGGGAGCAATTCGTCGCGAACTCGATCGTGGCATGAATCTTTTGGCCTGCGGCTTCGTTTGGAAACTTCCAATTCGCAACGGATTTTTCAACTGCCCCTCGCAGCAAGGGCTGGCCGCTTTCGACAGCGAAATTCGACGCTTTTCCATTCGAGTCCACTACGAGATCGAATATAACTGATCCACTTACATGAGCGAACTTTGCAAGTGGTGGATATTCGGGCTGGACATACGCCACCGGCTGAAATGGCGTGCTGCTCAGCAAACGCACGGTGGGCGAAGCCGGATAGCTATGCGAAGCGCGGTAGAGATCAGACGGCTTGTCCGGTGCACCACGAAACAACTCATCAAATTTGCCTACACCAATCTCGCTCAGAATCTCTGCTTCAGAATTCGCGGCGGGAGCGTCCGCTGATTTACCGGTGGGAAAGACCGGCTTGTCCATGACTCCTGGGCCCAGCGCAGCATCGAGACGGGCCAGCAACGCCATCGTCCAGGAGGTATGCTCAGGCGTGTTGGGAGCCGGATCGAACATATCCTTATCGAGAATGTCGGAACGTATGATTCGGGTCTGGGATCCACATTGAACCTGGATCGCGATGTTGGCACCGCTGAACACCAGGCATTTTTTGCACCGTTTCAATTCTCGACGCAATTCCTTCTCAGGAATTAAGCAGGGATTTGTCTGACCAAACAACTTCGCCACCGATTCAGGCATGGATGTCGAGGTGACCTCCACCGTTGCGGACTGTGAGCACTTGTCGCTTGAGGGGGTGAGTGTGATCCTTTGGACCGACGTACCTGCTGCGGCCGGGCGTACTACGAGCAATTCATAAAAGTCAAATGGCGGACCAAAGTCGAAAAATGTGTGTCGCCCGATTTCAAATTGCCTTGGCGGCGAAATCACCCGGCGATCACGAGGTGAGGCTTTGAGGCAAAAAACGAGCACAACGAAGATAGTCGCGTAACCTCTCACGGCGCAAATCCTAACACGGCGACCGTTAACCAAAGCCGCTACTCGCCTACGTCAGAAATTGTCTTAGTCGCGGTCGCTGCGCCGTGGTGTAAGGTGAAGTCATGGTAATCGGTACCAACCCCCCACTCACACCGCTTTCCCGCAAATCAGGGAGGAAAAAGAATGGACGGCAGCGTATTCCGTCAGGCTGCGAACGTCATAGCGGCCTAACACGAGCCTTTGATCTCCTTGCTGCGTTGCCAAAGGAGATCGGGCCTACGCAGCGCCGGAACAATAAACCGCAGAAGCGCAAAGGTCAATGAAATTTCTTACATCCCATAATAATTCGGGCCGCCGCCTTTCGGGGAAATCCAGGTGACGATCTGATGGTGCCGGGAGGGGGAATCGAACCCCCACGGACTTTTCAGTCCTCCGGATTTTAAGTCCGGTACGTCTGCCAGTTCCGTCATCCCGGCGCGCGATTATTCTAACTGATCTGCGCTTGCTATCATCCCTCCGTGCCTGTTGCCAAGCTACTTATCCTGATTGCCGTCTTCTTTCTCACCAGCATGATCAGCGTGGTAACCGGTAGCACTTCGCTCATCACCGTTCCGGTGCTGATCGCCGTTGGAATTGAGACACATGTAGCGATCGCCACTAACATGCTGGCGCTAACTTTCCTGAGCGCGGGCGGATCGCTTCCATTCCTCGGAAAGGGGATCATTAATCGGCGAAGGCTGCCGTTATGCCTCATCCTCACGGTTGCAGGATCAGTGATAGGGGCGCTGATGATGCTGAGGGTGCCAGCGCGGGCGGTGCAACTCACTCTCGTAGCGGCCATGATTGCCGCAATCGCGCTAACGCTTATGAGGCGGGATATTTCGCTACGCGGAATTGCCGCACCGGTTTCACTGACCGCGAAATTCGCAGGCTACGGCGCGACGTTTCTGCTCGCGGTCTATGGGGGTTCGATCAGCGGCGGCTATGTGACCATGCTCACGGCCGCTTTTGTTTTTTTCTTTGGAATGACTCTGTTGGAATCGGTGGCCACGACAAAGATCGTAAACTTTTTTTCGTCCGGCATTGCGACGCTGGTGTTCTTGTGGCAGGGCGCGGCAAATTGGAAGCTCGGCATTGTCCTGGGCCTGGTGATGTTTTTCGGAGCGCTTCTCGGAGGCCACATCAGCATGAAGCTCAGTTCGACGTGGTTGCGGAGGATATTTGTCGCGGTTCTTCTAGGGATGGCGATAAAGATGTTGTGGACCGCGACATCTCATTGATCTCCGATGGCAGCAGCCAATCGAAAAGTTTCGTGGCGGCCACCGCACCCGCAATCTGAGCGGCCATAAAAGGCAGAACATCAACCGGCCGGATTCCCGCAAAGCTGTCTGTAATGGAACGCGCAACCGTCACCGCCGGATTCGCAAACGAAGTGGATGCAGTAAACCAGTATGCAGCGGTGATATAGCTGCCGATGGCCACAGGAATTGCCATTGCGGAGTTGATTCGCGAACATCCCCAAATAACAGAGAGCAGTCCAAAGGTTGCGACAAATTCACTGATTAGCTGCGGCCATCCCGCGCGGGGATGATGGGAAAAAGAAAATATTGGTTGCGCAAACATCACATGCGCGAGCAGAGTGCCGAGGATGCCGCCGGAGAACTGGGAGCCGATGTAGCTGGCAACTTCTGACCACGGCGTCACCAGGCGCATTCCCATGGCCAGGCTCACAGCGGGATTCAGGTGCGCGCCGGAAATTGGAGCGAAAGTGAGTATCAAAGCCACCAACGCCGCGCCCGTTGCGATGGTGTTTGCCAGGAGCGCAAGGGCGGCGTTTCCACCCGCGAGCCGCTCAGCCATTATGCCGGAGCCCACGACTGCCGCTACCAGGAACAGAGTTCCTAAAAACTCTGCCACTAAACGCGCCGCCAGCTTGCTTTTCATTGGCGACCAATCTTCTCGACTTCATTCTTCAGGGTAAGCTTGTCAATACTGGCAAGCGGAAGCGAAAGAAACAGGCTAATTCGGCGTTCCAGAATCATGAATGCGTCACGATACACGCGCTCAATCTCCGCCTCGGTTCCCTTAACTGCGGCAGGATCCGGGACGCCCCAGTGGGCCGTGAGAGGCTGACCTGGCCAAACCGGGCAAACTTCTTTGGCAGCACTGTCACAAACGGTGAACACAAAATCGAGCCGCGGTGCGCCCGGCCCCGCAAATTCTTCCCAACTCTTGCTCCGGAGGCCATTCCGCGGCACATGAGCAGTTTCCAATTGCCGCAGCGCCTCCGGTCGAACTGATCCTGCTGGATGACTGCCCGCACTATAGGCTGTGAACGTAGCCCCGCCTTTGAAGTTGAGAATCGCTTCCGCCATGATCGAGCGAGCGGAATTGCCGGTGCACAGAAACAATACGTTGTAGTGTGGTTGCACAGTCATCATGTTCTTATTGCATACGAGGTGAAGTACGATCTACTCGTCGGAAGCGCAGCAATCTGGCCCGCAACACGCTGCAACCGGCGTGCTGTGCTCGTGCAAGTTGTCCTGCAACACCACGAACACTTCCCATTCATTGCCGTCTGGGTCTCGCACCCACGATTTATCTTGCGATGCGTAGCAACACTCGGTCTTCATCTCGTCACGGGTAATTAATCCTGCTTCCGCCCACTTTTCGCGTACAGCCAGAACTTCCGCGGTGGATGAAACTTGAATCCCCATGTGCGAAAGAGCGCCCCGCTTATCGAACGCGACCTGGTTCAATGTGAAATTCAGTGGCGGATTCTGCACATCAAATTTGGCGTAGCCTTTCCGAACTTTGCTGGGCTCGATGCCAAACATTTTTCGATAGAAAGCGGCACTTTCTTCCGCGCTGCGAACATTGATTGCGAGATGCGCCTTTAGTGCGTGAACGTTAAGTCCTCCCATAAAACCATCCTCCATATATTCGCATTAGCGAATGTGATGAGGATAGCGCACTGATACATATCTGTCAATGCGAATGTATTATGTTATTCTGAATTGGTGGCAGCCGCCCAAAAATCAGTTTCCCTTGACCAGTTGTTTCGGGCCCTCGCAGATCCCACTCGCCTGAGATTGCTGAATTTAATTTCGGAGGGGGAACTTTGCGTTTGTTATTTCGTGCAGATTCTGGACGCGCCACAGCCAAAGATATCGCGGCATCTGGCCTATTTGCGAAGAGCAGGAATTGTTGCCGCGCGTCGCGAAGGAAAATGGATGCATTACCGGCTGAAATGGCCCGCGGATTCATGCGCCGCCGACATCTTAAAAACTACAATCGCTGCCTTTAAGCGCGACAGAATCCTTCAGCACGATTTGCAAAGCTTAAACAAAGCTTGCTGCGGCGCACAAAGCCTGGTGAATACGCTCGGCGCACCCGCTCCTCTGCTT
>JBOGLB010000415.1:0-5711 GCA_050745965.1 Terriglobales bacterium
CGTGTGAATCACACTGGTAAGAGCATGGATGCCGAGGACTACGCCACCACTGGATTAGGAAACGTTGGTGAAGTAGTAACGCACGTGAAGGAAGTACACAAAGAAGGAATGGGCGTTATCAGCATGAAACTCGCAGGGGAAGGCACCTTCGGCCGCGAGGACCGCCGGAAAGCGATGAGGTTCGCGTTCAGAAACGCCGGTGTGGATTCCGTGACCGTCGGATACAAGAACACGGCGGAAATTGACGAGGCGATCGAAAATTTGAATCTGGCGCTTGCGTAGGGAATCCGCTGAAAAAGGCGCGTGTCGTGGAGGAAAGCTCTGAAGGGGCGCGGCTTCACAGGCGGCGGAAAAACTCTCCGAGTTGGTTCGTTTGAAAGGGCCCGCCTTTGAAGCAGTGCCCTTTCAAATCCGTCGTTGTGCGTTGCGCGGGGAGGTTGTCCTTGGTTACGGCTAGGTCGAGAGCATAAATACATAGGTCCTTCGTTGGGATTCGTCGCCTTGGGCGAAGAATCCGCTGCCTCAGGATGACGTCGGGGGTGGAGACCGGAATGATGTACCCACTCTGCTCCATGCGAATTACTCAGGTAAGTTGCCGCTGGGCGGAATCGGCCTAACATAGCCTTATTGCTCCGCTTTATGATTCCTCCAACCTACAAGCCGAAAAACAAATTCATGCAGCTTGCGATCGCAGAAGCAAAACGTGCTCGCGACCGCGGCGATTATGCAATTGGCGCCGTTATCACGCAGGTGATTGGAAATCGGGAAGTGGTGATTGCCTCTGCGGGGAATCGCGTGAAAACTTCGGGGTCCTCCATCAAGCACGTTGAGCTGGAAACTTTGAAATATGTTTGCTCCGGCTACGGGCGATATCTACCCGACTTTGTGTTGTATTCCACGCACGAACCTTGTGCGATGTGCGCGGGCGCGTGTGTGTGGTCGAAAATTGGTGCCGTAGTGTTTGGTGTTTCTCAGGAGGACATCACCGCATACGGCAAGAAGCATGGCACAGAGACATTCAAATGGCGGGCATGTCTTATCTCGTGCAAATTCGTGCTGGAACAGGGTGGTCTTCAGATTCCAGTGTTCGAAGGCTTTCTAAGACCGGAGTGCAAGAAGTTATTTAGATATCGAGCGTCAGAAAATTCCTAGCAGTGCACAATCTTGTCGCTCTTGATGCCGCGGGTGGCGTTTCTGGTATCCACCACGAGCTGAGATTCTTTCACGATATGCGCATAGTCGTAATCGGAGTGGTCAGTCACAATGACGGCGCAATCATACTGGCCAAGATTTTCGAGGGGTGAGCAGGTCATTTGCAGATCGTAGTGGCGTCCCTTCCCTACAGTTGGAAAGTACGGATCGTTGTAGCTGACTTGGGCTCCCTGCTTTTGCAGGAGCTCAATAATTGTCAAGGATGGCGACTCGCGAAGATCATCAATATCTCTCTTGTAGGCCATACCCAGCACCAGCACGCGGGCACCATTTAGCGCTTTCTTGTGCTGATTTAACGCCTTTCCTACTGAATCGAGCACGTGGTACGGCATCTGCGTATTTATTTCGCCCGCCAACTCGATGAATCGAGTTCGAAAATCCCACTCCTTGGCTTTCCATGAAAGGTAGAAGGGATCAACCGGAATGCAATGTCCACCGAGCCCTGGGCCAGGATAAAACGGATGGAAGCCAAACGGCTTGGTGGAAGCCGCCGCGATCACTTCCCAGATATCAATTCCCATGCGCAGCGATAGCAATTTCAGTTCGTTGACGAGTGCGATGTTGACGCAGCGATAAATATTTTCAAGCAGCTTCGTCATTTCCGCTACTGCCGGAGACGACACCGGTACTACCCGATTGAAAATTGCGCCGTATAAAGCGCCCGCAAGTTCTGAAGCGCCGGCGTCAAGTCCACCAACCACCTTGGGAATATCGCGTCGAGCCACGGTATCATTGCCGGGGTCTTCGCGCTCCGGAGAAAAGGCGACGTAAAATTTCTCGCCGTCGTTCCCACCTCGCGAAGCTTTTAAGCCCTGCTTATTTCCATTCTCAAGGATGGGAATCAATATCTCTTCAGTCGTTCCCGGATAAGTCGTACTCTCAAGAATCACTAAATGACCTGGACGAAGAAACGGAGCAATTGATTTTGCTGTTTCCTCAATGAAGCTGAGATCGGGTTCGTGGTATTCATTCAAAGGGGTGGGAACGCAAATAATAATCGCGTCCATTTTTGTGAGCATGGAGTAATCCGATGTTGCTTTGAAACCGCGCGTTCGGGCTTCGTGGATCTCCGTCGCGGGAATTCTCACAATATAAGTGCCACCGTCGGTAAGTGTGGAGACCTTGCGCGCGTCAATATCAAAACCGGTGACTGGAAACTTCTGCTCGCTGTAGAGCAGAGCTAACGGTAAGCCGACGTAGCCCATTCCGATTATCGCGACTTGCGCATTGTGAGTGTCAATCTTACTTTTCAGTTCCGAGAAAATGCTGGCGGTAGCAGTGGAAATGCTCATAGATATTTTCTTTCGCTCTCCTGCATTTTATATTTTAATCGGTCCGTGAGAGTGTCCACGGTGCTTTTGAGTCAGAAGAGTTACTATCGTTCTTGGAGTAATTAGCGATCAATCGCGGCTGCAAGCACTTTTCGACATGTCCGAACTTCCCTCTGAAACTTTGCAATCCACAACTTAAGATTCCCTAACCCTAACCTGGTATTCCAACAAACAAGGCTCGTCTGCGGGGTATTTCTTCATCCGCGACTTCCGCTATGAAGTGCACGTCGAGCCCGAGGCGCATGCATTCTTGGTACGCTACATCGTTGAAGAAATAGACGACATCTCCTCCAAATCGGTCCTTCACCCGGCGGCGCTCGTCGAGATCGAAGGGGCTCGCCGAATATACCTTCAAGTCCCTCGATTCGCGCAAAACTTCGCTTAACTCTCGTTGGAATCTGAGAGCGCCCTGCCTCACTTGCGCCATTGTTAAAGCGACGACATGGTATGACATAGCTGACACCGACGCTCACTTCCCCCTATTGTTTCTGATTCGGACAAAAATGGAAACAAGTGCGCAATAATCCGTGTTCCTCGGGCTAGGCGGAAGAGATTCATTCTATTGGACAAAAAGTCCTGAGCGAGATATAAGGTGACCGCCTGAAACCAGCGCCTAAGGCCCAGTTGGGGCGTCGAGGCTTGCGGAGGCATACAATTAACACGCCGAATCGGGCACCGCAGCGGACTCTGGATTTATCCACAGTTATTGCTCAGTCCCCCTGCATAGCTTCCCGATGGGCGGAGTATTCTAGGACGTAGTTTTTCCCATGGATCAACGATTCAGCCTCGATAGGACCTCGTTTGAACGGTTCCTCGCTACTGCGTCGCTCTTGCAGCAGCTTCAAAAACGAACAACATTCCTAAACTCTCATCTGGGGGACGTAGCGCCACAACTGGCGGATCTGGTTAGCACCCAGCAAGCAATTCAAACTGGCACCCTCTCAGGGGAGGCTGCGCTGCTTCGCATTTCGGCGCTCGCGCTCAGACTAGTTCCGGCCCAGGGCGCGGGTATATGGCTATTCTCAGGCGATCTATTTCTCTACCGCGCAGGAGCGGGAACGGCCTCCAACGATGAAGGCTTGAGCAACGCCGTTTCATCGAGACTCGCCAGTTACGATGGGTCCGCCGATATACATCAAGACTATGTTGAAGCCTGGCCGCCATTAGTGAGGTCTCTCCTTCTTGCTCCCATTTATCAAGGACAGAAGATCGCCGGCGCGCTTGCGGTGTTCTCTGAGATTGCAGGCTGCTTTAGCGACCGAGATGAAACCACCGCACGCTTGCTGAGCGGCTTGGCGGCCCATGCCCTCGATAAAGCGGCGAACGCCAGGTTCAAGCAAACGATGACTTTGGAGCGCGAAGCCGTGCTGCATGTGATTGAAGCGCTGGTTCCGAGTCTGAAGATGATGGTTGAAACCAAACCGCACACTGGAAGGCCGTTAGTCGATGGCGTTAATTCTGTTGTCCACGGAACGAACACTGTGGGTGAGAGTTGCGAAATCCCAGATCCGCTGGTAGCGGCCATCCAACCTCACGAAGAAGTCACGTTCATTCCGGAAGAAACGAAGTTCCTGATCGCACAGGCCACGCTCGGTTCGCTACCCTCCGGCTCAAGCGAACTCGAAACATCTGCCGCTGTGTCCGATCTCTACGCGCCGCCACAGCCTCAACCGGTGACGCCAGTCAGAGAATTGAAGGACCTGTTCGCTGAGGATGCTGTCCATGGTCCCCCACGAGGACTAGACGAATCAGCCGGCTTCGCTGATGGAATCTTTGAAACCGCGAGATACGTCAGAGAGAGTATCGCGGCACTGCATCTTCGGACAATGCTGGTTGCCAGCTTCCAGCGATCTAAGTCCTCATCTGTTCGGGTTGCCAATCTTATGGCTACGTCGTTGCATGATCTCCTAGCCCACGTATCTGAGAGAGAACTTTTTGCCGGCCGCCGGCTTGCCACGTTAAAGCGCTTCGGCCCAGCAATAGCGCTCATGGTTGTAGCCGCAATTTTCCTGGTGAAAACGGTAGTGTCTGAGCTTCGGTTTAGAAGCGCAAAGGCCGCGGCGACTGTTTCCCTTCCCGTGAGTAGCACGAAAACCGTGAAGAATGCTGTGGCTGATGGAAGTCATAAAAGGGTGACCGACGACTCAACCTCAGCCACCTTAGCAGACTTGAGCCGCTTCGAGATTCCGGGTTTGCTTCGTCAAGCGCGCTATGGAGACAGTTCGGCGGCCTTTCTGATCGGCATGGCCTACGAAACCGGACGAGGTTTGCCGCAAAACTGCGAGAAAGCAGCACACTGGGTCAAGGAGGCGGCAGACGACGGAGAAGCCGCTGCTGAATACAATCTCAGCCTGCGTTATCGAGATGGTGACGGCCTGTTGGCCAATTCGGAGGAATCCGAGAAATGGCTCCAGAGGGCTGCGGCGCAAAAGTATCCACAGGCATTGGCGAAGACCGGAGCAGATCAAACGAATCAAATCCGCGCCGCGTCGTCGAATCCCTAGATAAAATCATCCGCGTGGAGATTCTTGAATTCTGTCACCGTCTTAATGCTTTTGAAGAAACTTCCGTCGAGCTAAATGAGTGCTGGCAGCGGGCTTTATGTCATCGTATTTCATGCAACTGATGGACCCATCCACCTCAAGAACGGCTAAGGCCACGTCGTGGTAGGTGCCAATTCCGTGTTCCCGCAAAGCGCGTTCCAATTCGTCCATGCTGACGTGCTCCTTCGCCATGTGCGCGGAAATAATCTCACCGTCATGTATCAGTAGGCTCGGCTGGCCTTCAACCATTTTTCGAAAACGACGATTGCTTCCAGAAAGCTCTGCGACAAAGTAATTCACGACGAGAAGGGTTGCGGCCGCCGCCACTCCGCCCGATAGCGACGTATCGGGCCCGGTCATTGCGTTCTGAACGGCGTTGCTGATGAGAAGCAGCAGAGTGAGATCGAAGGGAGTCATTTGGCCCACTTCGCGTTTGCCGCTCAGCCGCACGCCGAGCAGCACAAGAAGATAGATAACTGCGGTGCGAAAAACAATCCCCACCAGAACGTGCGCGCCGGGAAACATTCAGTTAGAACCCTGCGGTGATCGGTACCGGGGCATTCTTCGGCGTACTCAGATAACCGGTTGCCTTCTTTTTGTCAATTGACCAGACCACAAGCTCGTA
>JBOGLB010000416.1:0-4212 GCA_050745965.1 Terriglobales bacterium
GTATAGAACAAGAAAAGCTGGCGCCGGTTTACCCGGCGCCGCCAGCCGGTGAAACTCCAGACATCAGAAAGTGCGACAAATTTTCCGGCTTTCGCGGGCGAGGGCGCCCGCGCCACACTAGATCGCCACACTGATCAGAGGTTCCCTGGAACCTTTACGGCAAATAGTAACGGAATGAGGTGAGCACCATTGGTTCGCTCGCGCTAGGCGCTCCACCTGTTCCCCTCCATGTGTTCTTGACTATGTAGGAGAACTGCGGTCCCCATTGAAGCTTGCCCATGGGACCGGAATAGAAGCGATACCAGAATCCGAGAGTGCCTTCAATAACGTTGCGAGTGTCAACGTTGCAGGATCCCAGGCCTCCTGGGAGGAATCCGTTTGATGAGGTTGGGAACTGGCCTCCGGTTGCGGTTCCGGGAATGGTTTCGCTATAGCAACCTGTGGAGGCCCGCAAGGGCGATCCATAGCCAACTGCGCTCGTCGTGCTCAACGACGAACGTCCCGCATATTCTCCGCCTACGTTGCTGTAGAGGTCGAGTTTCTTGTTGTGGTATTCGAGGGTGCCGAGAGCCTGGGTACTCTTAGTCAGTCCGAGCACGCCGTCGGGACGGACATAAACATCCGGTAATCCAACGGTTCCATAACGGCCAATTCCTTCGCCGCCAAGGAAGTGGATTCCGGCGTCAATGTGCTTGTTGAAGAGATCGGCGCGCATGTTGAGTCCCACGCCCGCGCCTGTTGCCCCATTGTTGAAGGCCCCCGCCGCAGTCGGCTTGGCTCCGCTGTCGCCGGGGAAAATCCGGTCACGGAATTGGCTAACCAGACCAAAGACTTCGATGTGGCTCACTTTAGTTGGCTGGAAGACAGCCTTAGCAACGAAATCGGGCATTTTGTTGAATGAATAGGTGGAAGAGGGATTATAGAGGCCGCCGGAAGCGCCCGCAGAACCAATCAGGAAGTTGCTGCCTGCACCCTCGCCTCCCACGGTGGTTTGGGCGTTTTCCGCGGAGAAGGCCAGCCAGAACTTATTGCCAAAGTCTTTGGCAACGCGGAAACCGTATTGGCGAGCCCAGCTGAAGCCCACGTTGTACTGGGAGTCAATCGTCATGGGAAGCACTTCGGTTCGGTTATCTACTCCGTTCTTGGTTTCCGTAACCAGGCTCCACATTTGACCGCCAGTGAAGCTCCATCCGTTATTCAAGTAGGCTTGAGCCCAAGCCTGCCGCTGACGAAGGCCGTAGCTGTTGCTTTCGTTGTTGTTTGAAGTGATGCCGGCAGTCAGGAAGTCGGCCTCTACGTAGCCGGAGAGCTTGGCGCTCTTTATTTTGCCTTCAGCAAGCATCGCAACGCGCGACTGGCGGCCGGAAGCAAAAAACTCAGACATGTGATCTTGCGAGCTGCCGGGGAGGGGTATGGAATTGAAAGAGGTGTTTATTCCTCCTCCTGTCGCCCCCTTTCGCCACACGGTTTCAGCCGCCAGAAAGCCACCGGGCGTGATCGTGATGCCTTTGTAGCGAAGAGCGAGTGGGCTTTCCATTGCATTACGGACACTCTTCTGCGTTTCCTTCAAACTCATCGCCTCGGTTGCCGAACTTTGCTTCAGGTCACTGACGTCGGTTTGAATCGCGCCGACCGCCTGCTGCTGTTGACTGGCGGTGGCGGCAGCCTGATCCGCCTTGGTCGCCGCCTCAGCCGCAGCCGTCTGGGCTTGTTGCGCCTGCTGCTGGCTTTGCTGAATGTCTTGGTCGCGGCGCGCGAGTTCTTGCCTCAACTGCTCAATTTGCAGCTGCTGCGCGGCGAGAGCGTCCCGCAGTGACTGTATATCCTGAGATGTAACCGCCGGAGGACGGGCCGCCGCGGCTTTTTTTCTCCCAGCTGTTACTGTCGGCGATGTTTGCGCGAATAGCGATGTGGCGAGCAGGACAATAACGCACCATGTCAGAACGGGCTTCATCTTTTCTCCTTATAGTTTCTATGTAATTTCTTTGGATCGAATACCGTTCAGTGAACGAATGTTACTGAACCTGTTAATACGATGCAACGCATCGTCGAGTAAAATCTTCCTCAAATGGTGTGCACCAAGTTTTACCTTTGAAGTGTTACAGTCCGGTTACAAAGCGGTAAATTTCTGATGAATCACGGGAACGATAGGACTTGAGAACTGGTCTGGTCTGGTGATCGAAGCCTGGTAATCGGATAATGGATGAATGAACTCCGCAAGAATAGACAAATGGCTCTGGGCTGCCAGATTCTTCAAGACGCGAGCATTGGCGGCGAAAGCATGTGAGCTTGGCAGGATTCAATCCAATGGGCAATCCGCCAAGCCCGCCCGGGAGGTGCGGATCGGGGACATGCTACGAGTGACCAACGGCGGCGGAGACTTTCATGTGGAAGTCCTGCTGCTCAGCGAGGTGCGCGGGCCCGCATCGGTTGCACAAACCCTCTATCGCGAGACTGACGAGAGCCGCGAGTCGCGGCTTAAAGTGGCGGCGGAGCGCAAGGCGATGAAGCAGTTCGAACAGCTGCCGGAAGGCAGGCCATCGAAACGCGACCGCCGGGAAATCATCCGGTTCCGAGGGAGGGGATGAGTCATCCCTTAACCAGGTTTTTCAGAGCCTCGACGTTTTTCTTATCGTCTCCCGGGGCATCAATTGGAGTCTCGGCGATGAATGCTGCATGCGCCAATCGGGGTTCGTTGAGCAATCTGCGAAAAGGCTCCAAGCCGATCGTTCCTGTTCCAATATGCTGATGGCGGTCAAGCTTGGAACCGCGTGCGCCTTTGGCGTCATTGCAGTGCCAGACGCGAACATTTTTTAAACCTATGGTTTTGTCGAGATCCTTCAGCGTTTCTTTCATTCCGGCTTCGCTAACGATGTCATATCCCGCGACATGGGTGTGGCAAGTGTCTATGCACGCCGCCACGGGCACCAGGCCATTCAAGCGATCGAGCACTTCAGCGACCTGATCAAAACTGCTCCCGAGAGAAAATTCAGCTCCGGCTGTGTTTTCTATCAGAATGGTTAGGTTGTGCCTGCCAAGATCAAGACCTTGAGTAGCGGCAGCGATGGCAGCGGCGGTTTGCATTAGTCCGGCTTCTCTGTCAAAGCCGCGGAACGATCCCGGATGAAGCACCAGATATTCCGCGCACAAGTTCAAGGCGCGTTCTACTTCACCGCGAAAAGCTTCGATTGATTTCTTCAGAAACAGCGATGTGGTGCTGGCAAGATTCACCAGATAATTAGTGTGAATTACCAGCGGCTTCAAGTCATATTTCTCGCGCAAGCTGCTCATCTCAGCGCACTGAGGAATGCTTAGCTCATACGGCGCCCATTGACGCGGGCTGGAAGAGAAAATCTGGAGCGTGTTGCACCCAAGGCGCCACGCGCGCTCCGCTGCGTTTTGCACGCCTCCCGCACTGGAGGTATGGATTCCAATGCGACGCGCAGTTACGCGCGGAGGCCGCTTGGGCGGCGGCGTCTTCAGAATGTCCTGTTCTGCGGCCATTGAGCGAGGCACATGAAAAGTATAGCGAGAAATCGAGGATTGAAATGCTTCAGGCGGGCGAGAAGGAGCTTGTGGAGAGCGACAGTCGAGACAGAACGGAGAATCGCAGCACCACTGCGACGGATAAAAAGTCAGACACCGGCGACTCACTGCACACGCAAGAGCCCGTTACCGTTGCTTCCTTCCGGACCTGGCGGGATTGGCGAGAGTACGTTGCGCGAGACCGATGCCTGACCGCAATTATTCTAGCATCCGATTTGTGAGGTTGGACTGCGGATGCCATGTTGGGATTCTTCCGGTGAGCGCCAAGAGCACGGTGCCGACCCTGGATTGGATAAGAGTGAAGGCTCGATCCGAAACCGGTAATCTACGTTTGAGGACCACGCCCGGGACAGAAAGTAGCCTTCACAACGATGTGATTTTCATCCGACTTCGGGCCCCGGAATTCTCAAACGGTGGAAACCAGTTGCCACTTAGAGGTCTGCGCGTTCAAGACAAAGCTTGCGCTGGCTCCGGCGGGTACATTTAATGGAGAACTCTTGGTTCCAAGCGAGATGTTTCCGCCGGTGGCAAACGCACATGCCACTGCCGCTGCGATAAAAAATGTGATCATCTCCCCAGGACCGAGACCAGAATGGATCGTGGTTATTGTCCCAGAGCCTGCCGCGAGGTACACCTGGTGCCATGACTGCGTTGCCAGCTCTGTAG
>JBOGLB010000417.1:0-6007 GCA_050745965.1 Terriglobales bacterium
GCCGGAATGTTCGGCGACGCCCACGGGTATGGACTCCGTGAAGCTGATTGCCACCGGCGCTTGACGAAGCTTTAGTGACTCAACCAATGTTGTTGCGACTTCCGAATAATTTCTCTTGCCGCCGGTCTGTGTCATCGCGTTTCTCCCATCCACCCGAATTCAAACCCTTGATGTAGGGCGGTTTTCCTGTCGTTGATCCGTGGCGTCTGCTTGACTGGAACAATTCCGTTGCAAAGATCAGCCTGGACGCTTCTCCTCGACCGTGAAGCCCATTTCAGCGATAGAGGCTTTGAGTGATTTCCCGGTGACTTGTTTGGGATCAAACTTAATGATCACTGTCCCATCTGGGTAACTGGACTTGGACCACACAATTCCTTTCTGCTGCTTCAGCATCGCGTCCAGTCCGACGGCGCAAGTGATGCAACTGAATCCTTTCACGTGGTAGGTCACGGTTTGACAGCCCGCGCTCTTGCTTGCGTCGGCGGCAGCTATGGATGCCAGCCCTCCTGTGCCCGCCGCAGCGATAAGTTTGACGAATTGTCTTCGAAGCATTTCACTCCTCCTTGAAACTACAAAATCTCGCGCTACTTGGCCGACGCGATACCCGGTTCATACTTCCACGAGGTTTCGCTGGTCGCGCCATCGGAAAAACGCGTATCGGTATAGTCACTAAACTCGATCTTTTTATTCAGGACTCCGGTTTCAATCATCAGATCCCGAACCATGTCGAAGTCGGCCTTGCGCGGGGCAAGCGGACTGTAAATAATCCGGTCCATTGGCTTGGTGAGAGCCCAGCGCAACAACGCAGGCTTCTGGTTGTAATAGAGGCGTCCGACAAAATCGGCCGCATCGTCGCGCTGAGGTTTTCCCTTGTCCAGCCACAAACCGGATCGGGCGATGCCGTCCACGAGGGTCTGGACCACGTCCGGCCGCGAGTCAATCAAATCCTGCCGCACCACGAGAATGCACGACATGTAATCGGGCCAGTACTTACGCGCCTGAAACAAAACCCGGCCATATCCGCCCATTTCTGCTTGAGACGGGAACGGTTCTCCCATGGAAAATCCGTCAATTGCCCCGGCGGCGAGCGCGCCGGACACATCAGGGGGAGCCATTTCGACCATCTTGATGTCGCCCGGTTTCATTCCCCAGACTTTCATGGCGCGAAACAGAAGCAGGCGTTCGTCGGAAAAGCGGCTCGGAATGGCAACCACGCGTCCGCGCAGATCGGAGAACGTTTTGACGGGTCCATTCTTTCGCACCACGACAGCGCTGCCATACCTGTGACCTAGATACACAACCTTTATGGGAACGCCCTGCGCGGCCAATGCAATCGCAAGCGGTGCAACAATAAACGCGGCCTGGACCTTATTAGAGATGAGGGCTTCCTTGATCTCGGGAAACCCCTGGAACAGCCGAGGCAGGAAAATTTCGCCGCTATTGGAGAACTTCGAGATGTAATCGGTCACGGGACAGGTGAGCTGGCAGGTCACAGGTATGTAAGCGACAATAATCTTCCGCTTGGCCGGAGGACGATAATCGTTCAACACCGCTGCCCAGTTCACGTTCAAGTAACCATGCAGAACGGAAATCAGCGCGAGCCATCCGAGGCCGAACAGCAGAATTTTTTTCTTAAGACTCATTGCCAAATCCCCAACGGACCGATTTGATTGTTTCCAGCCTGCGAAAACAAAAATCAAGCGCCAGTCCAATTACGCCGATCATCAGCATTGCCGCCACCACGAGATCGTAGCGTTTACCTGAATTTCGCGAGTCAATGACCAGATAGCCGAGGCCGGAGTCAACTGCAACCATTTCCGCTGCGACCACCACCAGCCATGCAATGCCCAACGCAATGCGCAGACCAACGATGATCTGCGGAAGTGCGGCGGGAAATACGACTCTCGACAGAAGTTGCGCGGGCGCCAGTCCAAAATTGCGGCCGGCGCGGCGATAGACTGACGGCACATTCGATACTCCGTTGTCGCATGCGACTACGATGGGGAAAAAAGCGCCCAGAAAAATCAGGAAGGTCGCGGAGTGATCGCCGATACCGAAAAAAATGATCGCTACCGGTATCCAGGCAATGGGACTAATCGGTCTCAAGATTTGCATCACAGGGTTAACGACCTGATTCACTGCGGGATACCAGCCGAATGTCAGTCCCAGCGGGATTCCCAGGATGGCGCCAGCGCCAAATCCGATTGCGACGCGGCGCAGCGAACTGCCGATGTCATTCCAAAGAACGTTCTTATGAAAAAGCTCGATCATTCCCTTTTCCACCTGGAGTGGCGAAGGAAAAATGTTTGTGTGCGTCCAAATTACCGAGTATTGCCACACCGCGAGCAGCACGCCTGAGGCCAGCAACGGCCATGCGAACTTCTCCCATTTACGCGGCTCCGAAAGCGAATTCATACTTTGTGTGCCAGGCCGATCTGCCGCAAAATTCCATCGCGAAGCTCTAAATAGCGTGGCGAACTGATGTCCCGCGGATGCGAAATGTCAACATGCACGATCTGCTGAATCGTGGCGGGGCGCTGGCTCATAACCACAACCCGGTCTGCCAATTGAACTGCTTCGTCAATATCATGAGTCACAAAGACGACGGTTTTCCGTTCCGCTTCCCAGATACGAAGCAATTCTCCGCGCATGATGAGGCGCGTAATGGAATCGAGGGCTCCAAATGGCTCGTCGAGAAAGAGCATATCCGGATTAACCGCCAGAGCCCGCGCCACTTCCAGCCGTTGCTTCATGCCTCCGGAGAGTTCGGAAGGGTAGGCTTCTTCGAAGCCTTGCAACCCGACCATCTTGATGTAGTGTGCGACACGCTTCTCCCGCTCAAGGCGCGACAGTTTGAAGAGGCCGAAAGCTATGTTGCCCTCGATCGTCAACCATGGAAAGACACCGCGTTCCTGGAATACGAAAATCCGGCGGGAGTCCGGCCCGCGAACGACTTCGCCGTCAATACGAACGGTGCCGCTCGTGGGTGCGAGAAATCCGGCCATGGTGTTTAACAGCGTTGACTTGCCGCAGCCGGAGGGACCCACCAGGCAGACAAATTCTCCCTTCGATACGTCGAGAGAAATGTCGTCAAGAACGGGCGTAGTCTTGCCATCACGCGTGAAAACCATGCGGAGATGTTCCGCGCGTAATTTCGTGACTGTCGCGTGGGTGTTCGCGACAGTTTCTTCAGGCGACATTTCTAGTCCTTTGAATAAGCCCATCGGAACGACCTCACATTCTCAAGGGATCGCATGGCGGTATCGAGCAAGAGGCCGATCACCCCGATAATGACCATTCCGGCTACCACAAGGTCATACCGGTTTCCGGCATTCCGCGCATCAACGATAAGGAAGCCCAACCCGGAATCTACAGCGATCATTTCGGCGGCGACTACCACCAGCCACGCGACGCCCAGAGTAATCCGCAAGCCGATCAAGAGTTGCGGCACCACCGCCGGATATACGACGCTGTAGAGAAGCGTGGCGGGACGCAAACCGAAATTACGCCCTGCATTTATATAAACCGATGGCACATTCCGAACCGCACTGATCGCCGTCATAAGCAACGGAAAGAAGCATCCCAGAAAAATCAGAAATATTGCCGAGCCGTCGCCAACACCAAACCACAAAATAGCCAGCGGTATCCAGGCAAGCGGAGAAATGGGGCGAAATATCTGAAGCAGTGGATTTACCGCCATCTCAGCCCGGCGATACCATCCAATCGCCAGTCCAAGAGGAATGGCGGTAACGGCTGCAAGAATGAAACCCCACGTCACGCGGAATAGTGACGCAACCACATATTTGAAAAGCAATCCGTGACGCACCAGGTCGGCGATGCCGCCAACTACGCCCCATGGGCCAGGCAATATGTGAGCCGGATGACGGTCCACAGCAACTTGCCACGCCGCTAGCAGAATCGCAATGAAAGCAATTGGCCGAAAGCGGGCGAGCAGATTCGATGCCTTCCGGCTCTTAATCATCGCTATCGTTGGTAACATCCGCGATCTGAATGGATCAATAGTACAAACCCACTACGGAGTTCTGGCTGGGGATATTATGGGATCACTTTCCCAGCGCCGAACGGATGCGAAAGCACTGGCGACGCGATTGAAAAAAGAGCGCGTTCATCGCCGGAGCCTGCGTGCGGAAACTCAATTTTCCGCAGCTGGTTAAGCATCCGCTAGTCTGGAAGTCTTTGCTCTCCGACGATGCCGAACGTAGCCTGAACTTGTGGAGCGCCGGTCCCGGGCTGTCCGCCGCCCAAGTCAATGGTGTAATTCCCCGGAGAGACCATGCGGTCTCCGTTGTCGTCGGCCGCACTTAAGCCGCGCGCATCCAGCGTGAAGTGTACGTGTTGGGTTTCGCCACCATTCAGGTGTACACGGGTAACACCTTTTAGTGCGTGGATTTGCGGGCTCGAAGCCTTGGGGAAAGTCAAATAAAGTTCCGCAACTTCATCTCCCGCGCGGTCGCTTTCATTCTTGACATCGGCCTCCACGGTAAGCGGATCGCCTGCATTCAGAGTGGTCGCGGAAAGCTTCAGATTGTTGTAGGTGAACTTCTAATAGCTCAATCCATAGCCGAAGGGATAAAGGGGTTGGCCCTCGAAGTAACGGTAGGTGCGGTTGTTCATAGAATAGTCTTCGAAGAGCGGCAACTGATCAACACCCGTGTAGAATGTCACTGGCAAACGTCCGGCGGGATTGTTAGCTCCGGCCAGGGTTTCAGCAATTGCGGCGCCGCATTCCTCGCCGGAATACCAGGCCTCGAGAATTGCATTTGCATTCTCCTTCGCCCAATTGACCGAGAGTGCGCTTCCGTTCATCAGCACAACTACGAGCGGCTTGCCAGTTGTCTTCACCGCTTCAAGCAGGTCCTCCTCAGGCTTCGGCAAATCCAGACTGGTGCGGTCACCGCCTTTGAAGCCGGGGACTTCGACGTCCATTTCTTCACCTTCGAGGTCCGACGTAATGCCGACGACAGCGATCACCACGTCGGCCTGCTTCGCAGCCGCAACCGCATCCGCCGCCGGGTCTGAGCTCGAACGCGACCACACCAGTTTTACGCCACGGGCTCTCCCCTGGAAATATTCGATCTTCAACGCGTAGCGATGTCCCCTCTCCAACGTCACGTTCGAGACGACTGGCCTGGACGAATGTCCATTGGGATCATCCACAATCACTTTGCCATCCAGCCAAAGTCGTTCTCTGCTTCCGTTCAACCCCAACTGGTAGCTTCCGGATTCGGAAGGAGTGAGAAAACCGGTCCACCTGACCGCGTAAATATTCTCCTTCCCCTTAGTGCCGGGAGCGAAATCATAATTTATGTCCGGCTCCGTGCGAGCCATCGCGGGCGCACCCTTGAAGTTTGGATCCGTGAAATATTCAGCTTTCAGTCCAGGTTTACCGTCCGGAGTGGAGAGCGCCGAGCCGGGCACCAGCAAATTTTGACGCAGAAAGTTTGTGCCCGGGGCGAAAGTTATCTCAGACTGAGGAAACTGTTTACGAATACCATCCAGCGCCGTCGTGGATCTTGAGGGCGTGCCGTTATAGTTGCCCATCAGCACGCGGGAAGACTGAGCCAGTGGTCCGATCACGGTGATTTTGTGCGTCGTTGCGCTCAAGGGAAGGATGCCGTCGTTTTTTAGGAGAACCATGGACTCACGCGCAAGCTTCAGTGCGAGTTGGCGATGCGCCTCGCTATCAATTTCAGAGTCGGGAGTCTGCGCATATTTCACCATCGCCGGCGGATCAAACAATCCCAGCCGGAAGCGGGCGGTAAAAAGCCTCTTCAATGAAACGTCAATGTCTTTTTCGCTCAGCAAGCCCTGTTTAACCGCATCAATATATTCTTGGTAATCGGAGTTGTCGGCGGGTTTCTGGCCGAAGTCGGCACACTCGTTGTCCGTCCCTCTTCTCATGGAGACTGCCGCAGCTTCCGCTAACGTTTGCGTGAAATGATGTCCGCGCTGAATGTCAGCCACCGCATCGCAGTCGGACACAACA
>JBOGLB010000418.1:0-7931 GCA_050745965.1 Terriglobales bacterium
CATTGGGCCACCGGAACCGGACAGCCAGGCAACAGGCCGCTTTGCCATGTAAGCCCGCCATCGAATGACTTGAAGAGGCCGAGCCACGCGTCGCCGGTTTCATCGGTCAATTCCTGCGCAAGGTCCACCGTCCGGTAATCATTCGCGCCCGCGAGAATGTGCAAGGGATTGCGCGTGGAGACCGCCATGGAGGGCTCATTCTGCCGCTGAAGGAACGGGTCGCCGGTAGGCCATTGCGTTCCCGAAACCATGTTGACGTTTTGCCCGGCAACTTGGGCGAACACCTTAGACCCGAAAAGGCAAACGGCTGCAATGAGGATCCAAGCCATAAGCCGAAAGCTCGGATATACCGGGCTCACTTGCAGTACAGAAGAAGGGCACGCCGAGGCGTTAAGGATACGAGCAGACATACATTCGCTCCGAAGAAAGAGACACGCTTCCATCTGGAAGGTCCAGATGCCGCGTTGGACTTGGGTTTTAGGTTAAAGTAAGACCGCGAGAGTGCAATACAGAAACTTAAGCAGTTTCGCCGTTTCGGGGAAAACTGTCAAGAACAAATCAAACAAAAAATGCTCCATATCATGCTAAAACGCCCTCGCTTTTGATTTCAGCCTGGGTGGGACCGGATGGTGGCCTAGCTGGAAAGAATGACGGAGCACTAGGCCAGCGGCTGATTTGCGGGACCGAAGCGAAGGACGGCGGCGCCATCGAATATTGTTAGCCCCGCTCTTCCACCGTCTCCATCGAACTTCTTTTTCTCTTATTCGCTTGTAAGATTTTCTTCCGCAGGCGCAGCGATTTCGGCGTCACTTCTACGAACTCGTCGTCGGCAATGAACTCAATTGCCTGCTCCAGATTGAGCTGGCGGAATGGAACCAACCGCACCGCGATATCGGCCGTGGAGGACCGCATGTTGGTGAGCTTTTTCTCGCGAACTACATTCACGTCAAGATCCGAGTCTTTGGCATTTTCGCCGATAATCATGCCTTCATAAACGTCGATGGTTGCGCCAACGAACAACTCGCCGCGCTCCTGCAAGTTGTAAAGGGAATACGGAGTGGTTACGCCGGCACGGTCCGCGATTAGCGCTCCCGTGAGGCGATGCGGAATCTCGCCCTGCCATTCCGTGTATCCATCGAACAAAGAATTCATCACGATGGTGCCGCGGGTATCGGTAAGCAGTTGGCTGCGCAAGCCGATCAGGCCCCGGCTTGGCACGCGAAATTCAATTCGCACTCGGCCATAGCCGTGGTTGTGCATATTAAGAACTTCACTTTTGCGCGAGCCGAGTTGTTCCATGACTACTCCGACAAAGCCCTCAGGAACGTCTATAGTCAAGCGTTCGACGGGTTCCATCAGCTTCCCGTCCACGCGCTTGGTTACAATCTCAGGCTTGCCGACCATGAGCTCGTATCCTTCGCGGCGCATCATTTCGATCAGGATCGAGAGCTGCAACTCACCCCGTCCGGCAACGATGAATGAATCCGTCGTGTCTGTATCCTGAACGCGCAACGAAACGTTGGTCAGCAACTCTTTCTGAAGACGGTCGCGAAGATTTCGCGAAGTTACATACGTCCCTTCCAGTCCGGCAAACGGTGATGTATTCACGGTAAATAACATCGCAATCGTTGGTTCATCAATGGTGATTGGCGGCAATGGCGATGGATTCTCCGCATCGGTGATGGTCTCGCCAATGGTGATTCCTTCCACTCCCGCGACGGCGACAATGTCCCCAAGGGTGGTTTCTGTGATGTCCGTACGCTTCAAGCCGGAGAAAGAAAAAAGTTTGGTGATTTTGGTCTTCTGCAACGAGCCATCGAGTTTGGCGATGCCGACTTCTTCGCCGGTAAACATCCGGCCATTGAAAACACGGGCAATGGCGAGGCGTACGAGATAGTCGCTGTAATCGAGATTGGCGACCAGAATTTGTAATGGTCCGGCTTCGTCGCCGGTCGGCGCGGGAATAGTCTGAACAATAGTCTCAAAAAGGAGTTGCAGATTTTCGCCTTCGCCCTTTATATCGCGCGAAGCGGTACCGGCTTTGGCGTTGGTATAAAGAACCGGAAAATCGAGTTGCTCTTCTTTCGCATCGAGGTCAATAAATAAGTCGTAGACTTCGTTCAACACTTCCTGTGGGCGAGCGTCCGCGCGGTCAATTTTATTGATCACCAAAATCGGCGGTAGATGCCCTTCGAGCGCCTTGCTCAACACGTAACGCGTTTGCGGCAACGGACCTTCGCTGGCATCCACCAGAAGCATGACTCCATCTACCATTTTCAGCGCCCGCTCGACTTAGCCGCCAAAGTAGCTGTGGCCGGGCGTGTCCACAATATTGATCTTGACGTCGTGGTAAAAAATGGCCGTATTCTTGGCGAGAATTGTTATACCTCGTTCGCGCTCAAGGTCGTTCGAGTCCATAACCCGTTCGATCATGGTCTCATTCGAGCGGAACGTTCCGCTCTGCCGAAGCATAGCGTCCACTAGAGTGGTCTTGCCATGATCCACGTGCGCGATAATTGCGATGTTGCGAATGCCTGAACTCAATGGGCTTCCTTCGTGGGAATGTGATCTTCTACCACTTTACTATGCCGGAGGGGAGGCGAGGGCGGAGTTCGGGCAGTAGTCTGCCGTTTTTCAGAGGAGAACTGCATTATATGGACACAGAGTCTTGGCGTATAAACCACCGAGAGCACTCAATTCCTGGACAAAGAGAGAGAATTAGCTAAATGTCATCGCGGTCGCCATCATTGCCTCCAGAGTCCTTCGCAGGACTCAGCGCTCGACCGTCGCTGTTGTGCCGGACCTCGATTTTTCCGTTCACATTGCTAAGCTTAATTCTGGTCCCGCCGCCCCCCAATTCACCGCGCAAATTGTGGCCGACAAAATGGTGGTGCTCGGAAAGGCCGAAATCGTCGCCGATTGATCCTGACATCGTGGAAGCTTCGAGATCAGCTTTGGAATCGGAAGGTATCGTCAGATCAAGCCTGCCATTTACCGATGAAAGCTCGATTGGAGAGTCTTGTAAGCGGTCAAATTGAGCGTCCATCTCTCCATTGATAGTCGAAAGCTTCGCTTGTCCCGCCAAGCCCTGTGCGGAAAGACGTCCGTTAATGCACGAGGCTTGAACCTCGCCCGCAACGCCCCGGATGTTCAAAGATCCATTGATCAGCTTGATCTGATCCAAATTAGCGCCGCGGGGCACCATGAGCGTGTATTCCACGCTGGCAGGATTGTGCGGGCTCATATTCAGGCCATATTTCGGATATTCGGTGCGGATGGAAATGGAATTCGATTCGGCATCAACCACGATCTTGGCCTCGTCCAAACGGTCTTGAGTGCTGGCATATTTGACCGCGTCCACCTTCACCTCGTCGCGATCCCATGCACTGATATGCACAGCGCCGTTGATATTATCCAGTGCAACCTTTCCGCTCGCAGACAAGGGATAGACATGGTGAAACGCTTCGGTGAATTGGCCCGCCTTTCCGTCGGCCTGACCGTGAGCATTGAGCAACAAGGCGAAACACGCTCCGAGAATTGCACCCAACCAGACAGCAACATGACGTTGACTCTTCATGGCTTCTCCTCTTTCCTGGCTTAGACGGGGCAGCAGCAAATTGGTGAGTGGGGTCGGATGGAAAAGTGTGGGCAGGGCCGGAGGCAATCCTATAGGAGCGTTGCCGCCTTCAGCGGTTGATGTTTCTTGCTAGCTTCAGATATTACGTACACGATCAAAAGTCCCATCTCAGGCTCAATGGGATGCCGATAACGAGGGTGCGGAAACACAAAGTAATACACCAGCGGATAGCAGAGTATCAGCCAGAAAAATAGCCAGGCTCCGGTCTGTCGCTTGCGGAGGGCGCGTCCCAATCCCCAGAACGCGAGCACCGATGAAGCGAGAAAAATTGAATTCTTGAGCAGAACCGGGTTCTTGCCTGATCTCGGAAGTCCGCCCCAGTAATATACGAAGCGCTTTACGGATAACATTGCGAAGCGGCCATAATCGTCATGGATGAAAGCGATTGCCTCGCGTTTGCGTTCGGCAACGTAAGCCATTTCTCCCATCTCGCTGTACAGACGCAACTGATCAGCATTTTTCGTTGGATGCAGGTACGCCATCCATGTGCCGTCGGCCCCCGGCCCATTGCCAAGGCGCAATTCGGCGCCGAAATTTGATCGAATGAAAATAAATTTTCCGAAGGTCTGATAATTGCGAACAATCCACGGTGCGATACAGACTGCAAACACGAGGGTCGAGACAATCGCGCCGCCGAGAAAAGTTTTTTTGCGGCGCAGGCGGCGACAGCAAATCCACAGGCCGGACGCGGGAAGGAATGCCAGCAGTGAAGTATTGGTGAGTGCGGCTATACCCCACAGAAATCCGAACTCAATCCATGGCAGGATGCCATCCCGCTCTTCGGCGACGAGGGTCAACCAGAAAATAACCGCAAGCAAGAGGGCGGCGAGACTGGTTTCCCAAATCCATCGCGTACTCCAGAACATCACTGGCGGAAGCAGAACCCAGAGCCAGGATGTCCACCGCGCGACGTTTTCGTCGAAGCATCGTCTGCCGATGAGGAAGATCGGAATACAGGTCAGCGCTGAAAAAATGCTGTTAATGCTGAGAAGGAGAATCGCGGAGGTTCTACTGTAAACGCCAAATAACTTAAAAACCCCGGCGATGAGCAGGGGATAAAGCGGCGGTTCCCAAGCCGTCGCGCCAGTCATCCCACTGAAAGGGTTGCTGAATCCATGCCCCTGAGCCAAAGCGCGGCCGATGCGGCCCATTTCGAATCCAAAGCTAAAATTATCGTCGGCGGTTTTGAATCTGTAAGTGTGGGCGATGAGAATGTACGCAAACCGCAAAACGAATGCGACTGCAACCATCCAGAAAAGAGAATTGCGGATCTTCGGCCATGTGGCCTTTAGACTGAAGCTGTAGGGAAGAGGCATCGCAATTGTGAATCAGCGGTCGGATAAACGGTCCATCAGCCACAATCCTTCGATGCTATTCATTTGTAGCTGATGAACGGCAATTTGAGCAATAATCAGTTGAGCGCGTTTACAAACTTATGCCTGACTATGTGAAGCTTGCTTCCGAGTCTGAATTGCCGCCGGAAGGCGAAGCCAGAGAATTTTCCTGCGGAAGCAAGCCAATTTGTGTTGCCAACATAAACGGCGTGATCACCGCAATGGAAAATATCTGTTTGCACCGGGGAGGCCCATTAGGGCAAGGAACGATAGAAGGAAACAAAATTGTTTGTCCGTGGCACGGATGGCAGTGGGATCCGAAGACCGGAGAAGCCTCGCATGATCCAAAGGAGAAGCTTTCGGTTTATCCGTTGAAAATCGAAAACGGCAGTGTGATGATTGAGATTTGAGAAAGTGGAACGCGCAACCTTTTTGCCATGCCTGGTTATTTTTTGAATGGAAGTGAGAGTCCTATTTTTCGGAATGTTGAGAGATATTGTTCGCCGGGAATCCGATGTTCTTACTCTTCCCGCAAATGCGACATTGGAAGACTTACTGCGGCACTATCGCGAACTAAATTCCCAGCTTAAACAGTTTCTGCCTTCGATTGCGATTTCCGTAAATAAGGAATACGCCAGTCCGAAAGCAAAGTTGAAGCAGGGAGACGAGGTTGCATTGCTGCCACCGGTGAGCGGCGGATCATCAGACAATTCGCCTGAAGACGAGGCAAGAGTTGAGACCGGTCATGCTCTCATGGTCCGCAAGGAAATCAACGCTCAGCGGATTCTGGACGATATAAAACATCCATCCGATGGCGCTGTCGTCATCTTCGAAGGAGTTGTGCGGGACAATACTCGCGGCCGCCGGACTCTCTATTTGGATTATGAATCTTATGAGGAAATGGCGATTAAGCAAATGGAATCGCTAGCTGCGAAGGCGCTCATTGAGTTTAAAGTTCGGGACGTCAGAATGGTCCATCGCCTTGGGCGGCTCATGATCGGTGAAACCAGCGTGCTGATTGTGGTCGCTTCCGAGCATCGTGCCGCCGCGTTTGACGCCTGCCGCTGGCTCATTGATACGCTCAAACGAACGGTGCCAATCTGGAAGAAAGAATACTTTGAGGATGGCGTGGTGTGGGCGGATGGCGAGCCTTTTCCCAGCGAAATTTCGGCTGGGGAAGGCACCCATTGAAAAACGCGTGCATCTAACGGCAGAGCTTGTTTAGGCAAGTGTTTCAAACAAGACGCCGAAACGAACCCCAATCTTGATGCAACGCCTGATTGCTTTCTTTGTACTGGCAGTCGCCATTTGCCATGCCCAGGTGCCAAAGCCGCCGTGGGCATCGAGTCCCGGCGGTTCGCCCAAACCCGTGCCGCGTGCTTCCAGCGGCGGCTCAAGTACAAGCGACTCAAACCCATCTAAAGACGACGCCGACAGCACCTTTAAAGTTGACGTCAAGCTGGTGAACGTATTTGTAACTGTGACGGACGCCCAGGGCGCACCAGTCGCGAGTCTCACGAAAGACAATTTCAATTTGAAGGAGGACGGAGAGAAGCAGAAGATAGCGGTATTCTCGAAGGAGTCCGGATTGCCGCTGTCCATCGTCCTGGATATTGATACGAGCTTGAGCACGCGCAAGGATCTGCCCTTTGAATTGGCCTCAGCCCGGCGATTCGCCCATGCGATCCTGCGCCCGGTGGACGCGTTGTCCTTGTACGGATTTAACGAGATCGTCACTGAGGTGGTTCCTTTTACCCCGGATCTCAGAACTATTGATCGCGGCATTGATCGCCTTCAGCTTGGCGCGGCGACGGCCCTTTACGACGCGCTTTATCTCGGCGCGGAGGCTCTTGAGCCAAGGCAGGGAAGAAAGGTCATAGTCGTGATAACCGACGGCGGCGACACTCTGAGCAAAGTGTCTTATCAAGATGCGGTGCGGGAAGCGCAGCAGGCAGAGGCCATCGTTTACAGCATCATTGTCGTTCCCATCGAATCAAGCGCGGGAAGAGATACTGGTGGCGAGCATGCGCTGATTCAGCTTTCAGAGGATACCGGCGGCAAGTATTTTTATGCGATGTCAACTTCACAACTTGACGAGGCGTTCCAGAAGATCAGCGACGAACTGCGTACGCAATACCTGCTCGCGTACTATCCGTCGCAAAGAATCTCAGACTCGGAGTTCCGCAGAATCCAGGTCGCGGTCAATGGAGTACCCTCGGCGGCGGACTACAAAGTGCGCAATCGCAGCGGGTACTACACGTCAAAGTCGCATTAATCAACATTGAACGTGCTTTCCATCAACACAGGACCGATTGAGTACTGTAAACTCACACCTGGAAAAAACGGCTGCCGGCAATTCCTGCGCTTATCGGCCCAAACGGGCGTCATGTGCAAATTTGAAAGGAAGGTCGTAAAACGATGGGGTTGAACTCTGTGTCGGGTCGCCGGCTGCAAAAGGCGATCCTGATGATAGGCATACTGGTGGGACTCGTCCCGGCAATACTCGCTCAATCCACGGTCGCTACGGGCTGCGTTACAGGGGTCGTGACTGACCCCAGCGGAGGAACGGCAGTCGGCGTGAACGTCATCCTTACCAATATGAGCACCCGCCAGAGCTTCAGCTTTATGACCACCACCGGTGGACTCTATACCTCAGGCCCAATCGTTGCGGGCAACTACACGGTAAAGCTCGACGTGCCTGGATTTGCAAGTGTCCAGTTTCCGGTAACGATTAACGTGGGGACGACCGCATCAGGCAACATTCGCCTGCGCCCCAATGGCGATAAAAAAACCAATGAAGCCGCCAGCGTTAACTTCGCCGAGGCGACGGTGGAAGGCGTAATTGATTCGCAAGCATGGGAGAATCTTCCGGTCAATGGGCGAGACTTCTTGGATCTCGCTCAGCTAGAACCGGGGATCCAGATAGTAGATGCTGCCCGCATAGACCCAACTAAAAGCGG
>JBOGLB010000419.1:0-7318 GCA_050745965.1 Terriglobales bacterium
GCTGGCTCGTGCGTGAAATTCAACCGCAATCTTCAATCTGCAATCTTCAATCCGCAATTTTAATCTGCGCGAATCTCCTATTCTTAATCTTTGTCTGTGCCGCCTTCTTCCGATCCTTATTCAATGAACATGCAGTCGCCGTAAGAGTAGAAGCGGTATTTCTGCTCAATAGCATGGGCGTAGGCCGCAAGCACTTGCTCGCGTCCGGCGAAGGCGCTTATCAACATGAGTAATGTGGACTTTGGCAAGTGGAAATTGGTGAGCAAGCCATTCACAGCGCGGAATTCGTATCCAGGATATATGAAGATATCAGCTTCGCCGCTGCCTGCCTGGACTTCAGCGTTCGAAGAACGCGAAGCACAGTATTCGAGCATTCTTACCGTAGTCGTTCCAATTGCGATGATGCGTCTCTGTTCGCTTCGAGCGGCGTTAATTTTTTCAGCGGCTTCCTGCGAAATCCGATACGCCTCGCGGTGCAGGGAATGTTCTTCCACGCGATCCACACGAATCGGCTGAAATGTGCCCAATCCTACATGCAGGGTGATTTCGGTGGTGTCAATGCCGCGATCTTTCATTTGTTCGAGAATTTCAGGGGTGAAATGTAGCCCGGCTGTGGGCGCCGCAACCGAACCGCGCTCGCGCGCATACACAGTTTGATATCGTTCTCTATCCGCAGCCCGGTCTTGGCGATCTATATAAGGGGGTAGAGGAATATGCCCAAGGCGCTCAACCAGACCAAAGAAATCATTCACCGAATGGAAGCGAAGGCGACGCTCACCGAATTGACCACGACCAATCACTTCGGCGCGGAGTTCGCCGCCATCGCCGAATGTTAGCGAGTCAGCGACATTGACCTTGCGCCCAGGGCGCACCAGACATTCCCATTCGTTCGGATCTGCCGAGAGCTGGCGGGTGAGCAAGACCTCAATCTTCCCGGGGAGGGGTGCGGTAACTGGGTTCGCGTGATGGTGGTTCGCTTGAGCATCGTTTTTCCTGCCGAAGAGTCGGGCGGGAAATACACGAGTGTTGTTAAAGACCACGAGGTCGCCCTGCCGTAGAATTTGGGGAAAATCGCGGAAGCAGCGATCTTGCACTGCTCCGGAAACGGGATTCAAATGCAGCAAGCGGGAATCGGCGCGGCCAGCCAGCGGCTGTTGCGCGATTAATTCCGGAGGCAGGACGTAATCGAAGTCACTGACACGCATGTTCGCGAATTATAAATTCCGCAGAGCCGGACGATGCCGGAACATGCCAGGCCACTGAGTTTAGCCCATTTGAATTTTCTTCTTCAAACCCGATTATTAGCATTGTTTCGATTAATTTGATGGGATACTATACGCGAACTAAGTTGTAACTCCTCGCAGTCACAGCCAATGCCAAGCCAAGGCCAGCACCGGAAGCAGATAGTGCAGTTCGGAAGGATGCTGCACGAGCGCGGCTACGTGGCTGCGATGGACGGCAACCTTTCAGTGCGGCTCGACGATCGGAGAATTCTCTCGACTCCCACCTCGATATGCAAGGGCATGATGCGGCCTTCCGATCTCGTCATTGTTGATGTCAACGGAGAGCGTATTTCCGGGCGCAACAATGTTTCCAGCGAGATTGCCATGCACCTGCTGATTTACCGGCTGCGGCCGGATGTGCGTGGCATTGTTCATGCTCATCCGCGAACGGCTACCGGTTTTGCCGCCGCGGGCATGGCCTTAAATAAGCCGTTGGTCTGCGAAGTGGTGATCGGACTCGGGTCCATACCGCTGGCAAAATATGGAACGCCGGGAACGCCAGAGCTTACCGATGCGCTGGAACCGCTGATTCCCCAATACGACGCAATTTTAATGTCGAACCACGGCGTAGTTACTTACGGCGCCGACCTGCATCGGGCTTACATGAAGATGGAGACGGTCGAGCACTTCGCCCAGATCGCTTTGATCAGCCATTTGTTGGGATCGCAACAACCCCTCGGCGATCGCGAATTGGAGAAGCTGATGGCCGCGCGGGCCAAGTACGAAGGCTCTATTTCGCCTGCACCCATGCCCTTAGCTGCAATCTCGGGGAACGGCGGTACAGGCTGCAACGGCCATAAGGAGAAGATTTCCAAGCCGTCCCCAGCGTCCACAAACAGAGATAGGATGACCCGTCGAGGCCTCCCGGTAAGCTAAGCCGCGGAGCGATTCGGCTTATTCCAAGTTTCGCACCTCTTGCATCTTCCCCATCAGCACTCTTACACCATTCCTCGCGGCGAACTGTTTCGCCGCTTCGTATCCCGCGTCTGCGTGGCGAATAATTCCCATGCCCGGGTCGGTCGTCAATACGCGCTCGATTCGTTTGGCCATAGCTTCGGTGCCGTTCGCTACCGTTACCTGACCGGCATGCAGAGAGTATCCAATACCAACTCCTCCGCCATTATGAATCGAAACCCATGAGGCTCCGGCTGCGGTATTCAACAACGCATTGAGCAAGGGCCAATCGGCGACTGCGTCGCTTCCATCTTTCATGCTTTCGGTTTCGCGATACGGAGACGCTACAGAGCCGCAATCGAGATGATCTCTTCCCATTACGATTGGCGCTTTAAGTTTGCCACTTTTTACGAGGTCGTTAATCGCCAATCCGAACTGCGCCCGCTCGCCATAGCCGAGCCAGCAAATGCGCGCCGGCAATCCCTGGAACTTGATTCGCTTGCGCGCCAATCCGATCCAACGGCGCAAGATTTTGTTTTCAGGAAAGAGTTGCAACACTAGTTCGTCGGTCGTGTGAATATCAGATGCTTCTCCGGATAACGCCACCCAGCGGAATGGCCCGCGCCCTTCACAGAACAATGGCCGGATATATTCAGGGACGAATCCGGGAAAATCGTAGGCGTTTTTCACTCCGCGCTGAAAAGCAAATGTACGAATGTTGTTTCCGTAATCGAATGTGACCGATCCCATCGTTTGCAGTTGCAACATTCCTTCGACGTGGCGGGCGATCGAATCGAGTGACTGCTCCTGATAGTCCGCTGGATTCTGCCTGCGCAATTCAATCGCCTGTTGCAGCGTCATTCCGTTGGGAACATAACCGTTCAGAGGATCGTGCGCCGAAGTTTGATCGGTGAGAATATCGGGCACAACTCCGCGGCGCGCGAGCTCGGGAACGACGTCGGCGCAATTCCCCACCAGTCCCACGGAGATATTCTCTTTCTTTCGAACCGCATTTTTGAGAATACGCAGCGCTTCATCGAGGGTCGTAACCATGAAGTCGCAGTATCCGGTCTTCAGGCGTTTTTTGATGCGATCGGGGTCCACATCAATTCCGAGAAAGGCCGCACCCGCCATTGTCGCCGCTAATGGCTGAGCGCCGCCCATTCCGCCCATGCCGCCACTGACAATTAGTTTGCCCGCGAGATCACCGGCAAAATGTTTTTCCGCAGCCGCCGAAAATGTTTCGAATGTGCCCTGCACAATTCCTTGCGATCCGATGTAAATCCACGAACCTGCCGTCATTTGCCCGTACATCATCAAACCGGCGCGCTCGAGTTCGTTGAACTTTTCCCAGTTCGACCAGTGGCCCACAAGGTTGGAGTTGGCTATCAGAACGCGCGGCGCATATTCGTGAGTCTTGAAAATTCCCACAGGCTTGCCGGATTGCACCAGCAGGGTCTCATCATTTTCGAGATTTTTTAGCGATGCGATGATCGCGTGATATGCCGGCCAACTGCGCGCGGCGCGCCCCGTTCCTCCATAGACCACCAGATCTTGCGGACGCTCGGCGACTTCTTCATCGAGATTGTTCATCAACATGCGCATGGCGGCTTCCTGCTGCCAGCCTTTGCACGAAATTTGATTTCCCCGTGGAGCGCAAATTGGAGTGTAGCCGGTCGAATTTATCTGACTTTGCAGCGGCATGGCTAGATGGTAGTGCTTCCCGGAAAGCGAATCAAAACAAGTTCGACGATGTCGTCCGGCGATGTCATCCCACTATGAAAACGGGCGTACTTGTCCATAGGGAAGTTTTTGCGGCGATGCGGACAGGCTTCTATTCGCGTTCCAAGATGCATAAGGTATGTCCGGCCTCCGCCGTCGTGCGTTTCGACGGAGCGGTGGGAGAGTTGAGTGCTGGGGAAGATGAATGTTGCGAGAGCTGGATTCCGTGTGGCGCGGACATCCTGTCCGCGGCCTGTGACTCTCGTGGTGAAGAAAGGCGTGACGCTATTTTACCCCTGTGCTAACAAAGACTCCTTCGTCCTTAAGGGCTTAATCGTGCCCCTCAACCTCGCTGGACGGGCCCCCCCTTCACGAGGTTTTGCTCTCCTCAATATCACAACCACTGAGGATGCGACTTTTCGAAAATCGCGACGAGTGGGGCAGCCGCATTTCAGTACGGGGGAAAAATAAAGCCGATAAAACGAGCCATCCCGTCCTCGTCCCTTCCTAAATTGAGTGGGCGGCTCTATCAAGCTTCTGAGCCGCCCACGCCTTCGCCTGATGCGACAATGGCTAATCGTCGGCTGGTTTTCGCAGCCAGGGAGCGAAGAGAACTCGTGAACCATTGATCTTCGAGCATCCCGGGCCGCCTGGGCCTGCAATGCATCCCCAGTAATTTTCGGTCGCGTCAATACTTCCTGTGCAGGCAGACGAGCCATCGAAGGCGCAAACGTCGGCCACGCCGAGTTTGTGGCCCAACAGATCGTTGAGATGAACGTCAACTTCCGCCGGAGTATTCACCGCAACGTCTATATCCTCATCGCGGATGTCGTTCCCGGAAATGACGGTGCCGGTGACCGGGGAGCCGCCGTCTCCGCTATTGATGTTGATTCCGACGCGGCCTGGAGTTGCCGTGTCATCGGTGTCAGCAAGATTTCCGGAAATAATGTTGCCGATAATCATATTTCCCGACATATTGTCGGCGGGCAGATGAAAGGCCGGGCCAACGTGTGTGTGGAGAGCGACGCCGCCTAGTCCATTATTCTTCAGTTCGTTGTTGATGATCACATTGCCGGACACGCGGCCCGGGCCCGCGCCATCAGAGAACATCCCAGCTCCGGAGCCGCCAACCTGAACCCCATTGTTATCGGAGATATTCTCGGCAACGGTGTTGTTGTCAACTCCGAAATGCGTGGCGAAAGGAGGAGAAGTATGGCCAGTTGGAGGATGCGAAGCCAGAACAATGCCACATTCCAGAGGATTATCTTTAATGATATTGCGGATCAGGAGGTTGTGATGGCTCTCGGCAGTCTCATCGCTAATCAGAACGCCGTCAGCATTTCCGGTAATGAGATTGCCGGAGACGATGGAACTTGCCGTGCCGATGAGATGAAGCGCGCCGCCGCAATCGCCGGTTTCATCGTTCTCATAGACACCATCGCCAGGTTGGTCGGGGCATCCGGTCTGAGCGCCGGTAAATTCCAAGCCTGAAGATTTGTCATTGTTGATGATGTGATTATCGCGAACCGTAACGTCAGATGCACTGACAATCAGAACTCCCTCGAACAATGCATTCTGCACGGTTAATCCGGCGATGGTCACATTACGCAGGCCGGGGTTGTCGAAACCGTCCACGAAAACTCCGTGGGCGAAATTGGTGGCATCAATGATGGACGCGGCAGCGCCTGCGCCGACGATAGATAGCGGGATGCCAATCGTTACCTGCTCGGCGTAAGTGCCCGCTCTGACATCAATGACGTCATTAGGCGATGCGTGATTTACCGCCGCCTGTATGGTTGAAAAACAATCGTTGGTACCGCCGGTATTCACACAAAGTGTTCCAGCAATCGCCACTTGAGAGGCAGCCGCGAATACCACCACACAACAAGCAATCTGAGAGAAGCAACGTACAGATTTATTCATTGATTTTCTCCTTCTGAGGATAAAGCCACTAAGAAGGTCGGGTGGGACAATCCAAGTTCGATACCACTTGGGCTGGTATGCGTGCGGATGGTCCAACCGGAACTTCCAGGAAGCTTTGGCGGGAAAGATAGTACCCAGGCGCGACCGGCGAGTCAACGGAGTGGCCGTGCAGCAAGGGCCGAGTGACGCCCACCCTTAAATCCAACGTCATTTTTGAGGGCCCGCGGCTTTCTTCGGACGAAAGCTAGTCCTCTTCGCGTCAGACTGGGCGGTCGGTGACTACGGCGGTTTATACGTCTCACATCGTCGTCAGCCTCTTTGCCGTTCTCGTGGGCGCATTGACCACATACCCTCTCAGGCCGTCACGCGAACAGAAACTCTTTCGTCCTTAACTCCTTGATCGTGTCTCTCAGTTTCGCCGCCTTCTCGAACTCGAATCGCTTTGCAGCTTCGCGCATGTCGCTTTCCATCTTTGTAATATAGGTGTTCAATTCTTCCTGGGACTGGAATTCGGGGATACCTTCGGTCTCACTTGCAGTCAGATCGGCATAATCGGCTTCGAGAATCTTTACCAGCGACATATCTAGCGGACGCACGATCGATTCCGGTGTAATGCCATTTTCCACGTTGTAGGCTTCTTGAATGGCGCGGCGGCGGTCGGTTTCGTTGAGGGCTTTGATCATGGAATCGGTGCGGCGGTCGGCATAGAGAATCGCTCGGCCATTCAGATTGCGGGCGCATCTGCCGATCGTTTGAATTAAGGATCCGCTTGAACGCAGGAATCCTTCTTTGTCGGCATCGAGGATCGCCACCAGCGACACTTCGGGAAGATCAAGTCCTTCGCGCAATAAATTAATGCCGATCAGAACATCGAATTCTCCCTTGCGAAGATCACGCAGGATTTTTACCCGCTCGAGGGTTTCGATTTCTGAATGAAGATAGCGGCACTTCACTCCAACCTCGCTGTAATATTCGGCCAAGTCTTCTGCCATACGCTTGGTCAACGTCGTCACCAGCACACGTTCGCCGCGCGAAACTCGCCCTCGAATTTCATGCAGCAGGTCGTCAATCTGGCCCTTCACCGGGCGCACTTCGACCGGAGGATCAACCAATCCAGTGGGCCGGATGATCTGCTCGACCACCACGCCGGAGGACTTGGTCAGTTCATATGGTCCCGGTGTAGCCGAAACATAAATCATCTGTCCCATGCGGCTCTCGAATTCTTCAAACGTCAGTGGACGATTGTCCAAGGCCGACGGAAGCCGGAATCCATATTCGACCAGCGTCTCTTTGCGGGAGCGGTCCCCGTGATACATGCCGTGAAGCTGCGGAACCGTCTGATGCGATTCGTCAATGAACATCAGATAGTCGCGCGGGAAATAATCGAGCAAAGTCGGAGGCGGCTCTCCCGGCATGCGTCCCGTGAAATGCCGCGAATAATTCTCAATCCCATGGCAATAACCCATGGATTTGATCATCTCCAGGTCATACATGGT
>JBOGLB010000420.1:0-3715 GCA_050745965.1 Terriglobales bacterium
GCAGGAATCCATCCCCGCCGAAAACTCCAGCGCCAAGCGATTGTTGGAAACCAACGCCAATCTGAACCTGTGGAGTTGCGCATAAAAACCAATGCCGGTGCACCATAAAATCATGGGCTGGACCGACTTCAACCGGCAAAATATGGCCCGGAACCTTCGTCGCAAAAGCGATTTCCCCGGCGGATCCGGCAGCACGATATTCGGTCATAAAAAGCGTTCCGCCCCCCGCGACCCTTCGCAGCACGCCGAAAATGCCTCCGCCGCCGCCCAATTGCGTATGAGTCAGAAGCTGGATCGAACTGCTCATCCAGGAAAGCTCTCCAGCTTCTGAAATGACTGACTCGTTGGGTTCGAGCGTGAATTCAAGGGCCGGCATGGTCGTGCCGATAATTCGACTCTGCATGTGAACTCCTATTACGGACGAGAGACCAGAAAGTATATATCGAGATCGTCTGTGTCGCGCGCCGGTGTGGCGCGGACACTCTTGTCCGCGAAGCCGGCGTCCATCGAACTCTAATGGCTAAGATCAAAGGCTAGAATCAAAAGCCGCGTACCGGAGTGTCCGCGGCACACAGACACGCCACAAAAAAGCGGCCGCTCCATGGGGGAATGGAACGGCCAGTGTTGGCGAAATCCTCCGGAGAGGAGGAGTAAAAACTTTACATCGAAGGCGGCGCCGGCTGATTCGCTGCCGACGGCTGCTGCGTTGGAGTCGCACCTTCAGTCGTGTTACTCATTAGGTGCACATCTACTCTGCGATTTGCAGCGCGTCCTTCTCGAGTCTTATTCGATTCAACCGGCTTATCTTTACCGAGCCCAATCAGATAAATTTTGTGGGCCGGTATGCCATGCTCCGAGGCGAGATATTGAATTACCGCATCGGCTCGCCGCTGGCTCAGGCTGTAGTTATATTCCGCGCTTCCTACTGAGTCGGTAGCGCCTTCCACCGTGAGAATGTAGCCCTTTGTGTTCGGGACAGCGTCTGCCATTTTGTCCAAGTCTTCCTTGGCTTCTTTTGTCAGATTGTCCCTATTAAATCCGAAATGAACCGAGGCGGTGCTGACTTCCCGATAGTTGTCGAGGTTGGCTACTGTATTCTGGAGCACATTGACGCGGTTGACGGCGTTGTCGGCCTGTGTCTGCGCCTGTGTGGCCTGTTGTGCGGCAGCCTGCGCCTTCTGGTCAACTTCTGTTGCCTTAGCCTGCACTTGTTGAATGCCAGCCTGGGCACGCGCGTCCACGTCCTTGATGTCTTTAGTATTCTTGGCCGTCATGTCGTCGAGCTCATTGGTCTTATTGATCAATGGAGTGGTCTGGCTGCGAACATAATTCTTGCTCGAACAACCTACCGTCGCCGCCATGCTAGCTGCCAACAAAATTGTTAACGAAGTGCGATTCATCTTTGAGGGCTCCTTCCTCTAGCTCAAGAACCTTTGTTACAGAATCTTCGATGCGTACAACGTTCCGGGGGTTCTATCCCCTTTTGCCGCTATTGTACTGTGCACGAGCGATGCCAACCGCGGCAATAACCAGAATGGCACCTAATCAATAGATACTGAACTAGTTACTGGTATGCAAAGCCAAGCAAACGAAGCTAACGCCAAGGATTAGAAGGAAAATTTTATACGGTCGCGCGCTCTTCGTTGAATCACAGTCAAATGTCGCTGTCTCTAATAAAATAGGCTGCAAAGATTCGACTTAATGGATTTCCAGGCGAAAATTCGTTCCCTGCCTGCGTCTGCGGGAGTGTATTTGTACAAGAATGCGGAGGGCGATGTCATCTACGTCGGCAAAGCCGGCAACCTCCGCAACCGGGTTAGTTCCTACTTCCACCAGAGCCGCGTACAGGACGCGAAAACCGACACCCTAGTGCGTGAAGCCGTGGACGTTGACTACATCGTCGTAGCCAATGTGAAAGAGGCGCTGGCGCTTGAAAATCACCTTATCAAGCAGAAAAAACCGCGCTTCAACATTCTGCTGCGGGACGATAAAACTTATCCATACGTAAAGCTGACTCTGGCCGAGCGGTTTCCCCGTGTTTACGTGACTCGCCGCCTTCGCAAAGATGGCGCGGCGTATTACGGGCCTTACTTTCCTGCCAATCTTGCGTACCGGTTGGTGGATTTAATTCATCGTCATTTTTTAATTCCATCGTGCAAGGTTGATCTGGGACACTTCCATCCCCGTGCCTGCCTTCAGTATTACATCGGACGCTGCCTGGGTCCGTGCGTCGAGGGGCTCGGCACGCCGGAGGCTTATCAGGAGGCCGTCCGCGACGTGAAGCTGTTTCTGGAGGGCCGGCCCACCGATCTATCGCGGTCTCTACGGGAACGTATGGAGAAAGCAGCTCAAGCGGAAGAATTTGAACGTGCGGCAAAATATCGTGATCTGATTTCGACAGTAGAGCAATTACAGGAGAAGCAGCGAATTGCGGCTGTTGAAGGCGACGATGCCGATGTGTTCGGCTATCACTACGAAAACGGAATGTTGGCGGTGAATTTGTTCCACATGCGCGGAGGCCGCGTGCTCGATCGCAGAGAATTTTTCTGGGAAGACCTGCCAGACCTGTCATCCATAAGCATCAATGGAGAGACGGGCGTCTCCGCCCGTCAGGCTAACGATTCGAGTTCACTGCCGATGACGGGCGAGGATGCCCGTCCCTCCATTGATTCATTCAATCCCGGCGAATTCTTTTCCGCACTGCTCAAGCAACTTTATATCGGACAGCCCTACGTCCCGCGAAACATTTACCTTCCGGTTGATTTCGAGGATCGTCCCGCGCTGGAAGAAGTTCTCTCTGAACAAATCACGGGCGATAGCTCAAGGCCGGCGCGTGTGCATCTCCTGGTTCCGCTTCGAGGGGATAAACGATCGCTTTTGGACTTGTCCGCGAATAACGCTAAACAGTCTTACGATCAGCGCTTCCGCGTCATGAAGCCCAACACCAGGGCCATTCAGGAGGCGTTGCAGGATGCTCTCGGAGTTCCCGACCTACCTGAGCGGATTGAGTGTTTCGACATCTCGCACATTCAGGGCGCGGAAACCGTAGCCTCGATGGTGGTCTGGGACGATGGGCGCATGAAGAAATCCGATTATCGCAAATTCATCATTCGCAGCGTCGAAGGAGTGGACGATTTTGCATCCATGCGCGAGGTTGTGACACGCCGCTACAAGCGCCTTCAGGACGAAAAGAAAAAAATGCCCAGCCTGATCCTGGTTGACGGCGGATTAGGCCAGTTGCATGCCGCCGCCGATGCCCTGGGTTCGCTGCAAATCATCAATCAGCCACTCGCAGCCATCGCGAAACGCGAGGAGATCATTTATGTGTACGGGCAGGAAGACGAGCCGGTAGTTCTCGACCATCATTCACCGATGCTCCATCTAATTCAGTTAATACGCGACGAGGCTCACCGCTTCGCAGTCACCTTCCATCGCAAGCGCCGGGAGATGCGCGATCGGGCTACCGAACTGCGAGAGATTCCAGGCGTGGGCGCGAGGACGACCCGGCGCTTATTGGAACATTTCGGCAGCGTGCAGGCGGTGAAGCACGCAGATGTCTCGGCATTGTCGGCCGTAGTCACGCGCAGTCAGGCGGAAGCGATTCTAGGACATTTTCAAAAGTAGCCGCTGGTTCCGGTTCCATGCGCACTAAGGCAGCTCGGACTTCAGGACGCAAACTCCACTTCGGATGAGCAGAAATCGCGCGGATTAGGGT
>JBOGLB010000421.1:0-6263 GCA_050745965.1 Terriglobales bacterium
CGGAAGAGGGATTGGTCTTTAGGCGGGTAATGCCCAAGCAGTGCCGCCCCCCCCATCAACCGGCGGCGCCGGGAACTCCACCGGAAACCGCCGGGCCGCTTCCCTGGCGGGTGGCACTCAGCAAGGACTGCCGCCGGGCACGTCCAATGGCGATGCGAACAAATCCGTCACAGGAGGTTCAAGGGCGAGCGAACCCAGCGCGGATTCACCTGCTCCGAAGATTGATAGCGCTAACGTACCGGCACCAATCGAACTTCCTATTCGTGTCATAGGTATGGCCGTGAGTTTGCCAAACTCTTCTTATTTTTCCAACTATGAGGTTTTTATCGCTGAAAGACGTGTCAAGAAAGGCGATCCGGAGCTTATAAAACTTGTTTACGAATCGCTTCCCTACCAGCCCCGTCTCGCCGACTATGGTCTGGATACTTCGAAGGTATATAGACTTCGCGTGACCCGAGATCCTGCCTGCGACGAAACCCTGCTGCAAATGACGTGGCCGCAAACCGATGAAAAACACTCCGGATCGAAGTACGCAACCGGTCCGCCTGCGTTAGGCCCCTCCGATCATAACGATCTGCTGCCCTGTTATCGCACGACTGCCGATGACTATCGAAGGGCCGTTACCCAAGACCGCTGAAATCCGATGATTTCGGCATCTGACGCCGCTACAATAGCCTGCCCGTAGAAACTGCTTTCTTCCGTACCTAGACACCGGTCAGGAAAGATCATCACCAGAAACATAGGGCGTGATTGAAGGAGGCAAGGAATTATGAATGTTCCATTGCTCGATCTCAAGGCTCAGTTCGGCTGCATCAAGGCTGAAGTGGACGCGGCGGTTGCGGAAGTATTCGAATCCCAGCAATTTGTCTTGGGGCCGAAGGTCGAGCAATGCGAGAAGGGCATAGCGGCATACTCCGGCTGTTCATACGGGGTCGGGGTGTCGTCCGGGACTGACGCATTGCTGGCGAGTCTGATGGCAGAAAATATAGGGTTTGGCGACGAAGTCATCACTACTCCGTATACGTTCTTCGCGACAGCCGGTACGATTGTGCGCCTGGGTGCTACGCCGGTTTTCGTGGATATTGATCCGATCACCTACAACCTCGATCCTTCTTTGATTGCTGCGAAGATCACGAACAAGACTCGCGCAATTATCCCGGTCCACCTCTACGGGCGAATGGCGGAAATGGATCCGATAATGGAAATCGCGCAGAAACATACGCTAGTGGTCATCGAGGACGCGGCCCAGGCGATCGGCGCCGAATATAAAGGACGACGCGCGGGTTCGATTGGAGGTTACGGATGCTTTTCGTTTTTTCCGTCAAAGAATTTGGGTGCGGCTGGCGACGGCGGAATGGTTGTCACAAATGATGTTGAAAGGGCAGAGAAGTTGAGATGCCTTCGCGGACACGGTGCGAAGCCAAAATATCACCATAAAATTATTGGAGGAAATTTCCGCTTGGATGCGCTTCAGGCTGCCGTTATTTCCGTTAAACTACCGCATCTTGACGCGTGGACTTCGGCTCGCCAGCGCAATGCGAGAACGTACGACGGGCTTTTTAGGGAATCTCGGTTGCCAGTTGGCCTGCCGACCCCAGGATCTGACCGTCATATCTTCAATCAATATGTAATTCGCATTCCTCGCCGCGATGCATTGCGCGGGTTCCTTCAGAACAAAGGCGTTGGAACGGAAGTTTACTATCCTGTGCCGATGCACTTGCAGGAATGCTTTGCTTATCTCGGGCTTGGCGAGGGTGCCTTTCCGGAGAGCGAACGCGCAGCGAAGGAGACGCTCGCACTACCGATTTATCCGGAACTCACGGAAGCGCAGTTGGAGTTTGTGGTCAAGTGTATTCGGGAATTCTTTGCGGACAGCCCGAAAGAAACTGTTCCTGTAGAGATGCCCGACCGCTCGAACCCCCACGACTAATGCAATCAGGACTCGGTTCAGTAAGCTACCGCGCTAGTAGCTTACGTTGCTCCACACATCTACGACGCCGATGTAGCGCGAGGCGGGGGGCGGACCGCTCCACCAATACGGCGTTGATTGCAGACAACTATAATCTTCGCTGCGGTCCATTCCGATATAGTACCGTCCCGGTGTATTAGGCACGTTGATGGTGATGCTGGCGCTTCCGGAAACGCCAGGGCTGAGGGGAGGAATACCGCTGTATGCGCAGGCCTGAGGGCTCGCCTCCGTATTCAAACCAATCTCAATCTGATCAATGCAACTGGGGCAACTGGGATCATTGTAGATCGAGTAATTAAATGCAACTGTCACCGGATTCGGGCTGGTTCCACCAGCTTCGATCTCAAGCACATTGCCGGCGGCCGAGAAAGCGTTAGGATTGCTCGACGACAGCTGAACGCTTGATGTAGTGGTCTCGGACCAGGTTACGCTGCTGCCCACGGCATCCACCGAAGCAATTACGATAGGCGCAGGAGTTGTTGGAAATGCCGATTGGGGGCAGCCTTGAGTCGAACCGTCGAACAGGATATCGAACCTGCCAGGTTGCGCTGGCGAGTTAAGCGTGAAACCATCACTCAAACCACCAATAGATCCGCAGACCTGCGGACCCGAACCCGAAAATCCGAATAAGAACTGATCGTTCTGGGTCGAATTGTCGTCCGCGGAGTAAGAGCCTGGCGCGTAGTTGAAGGCTTGGGAAGGAGTGACTACCCCTTGCTGGAAGCCGCTGGGGGGCAAGTTTCCCACGCCTCCGGAATTCACGGAATACGTGCCATTATCCTGCGTGTCCTGCGCAACTACCGGCAACGGCAGAGAGAACGTAGTATTCCCAACCGTGAACTGAAGCTGGTATGACCCGCTGGAGATTGATCCGTTAGAACCGCTTAGGCAGCCAGTCAACGCATTGCCGCCCGGCACGAATGTCATCTGGCCGCTCAAAGATCCAGGGGCAGTCACGCTCCACGAGCCAGAGGCACCTTGATAAAACATAGGCGTCGTCGGATAGGGCATGTAGCAATTCTGGGAGCCTGCATATGCTGTCGCCAGGTTGACGGTAAGGGACAGATTTGCGCCTGCAGTCAACGAATTCGAGTCAGTCACAGTGAACGGTATGGACCAGAGGCCTGCCTGGGCTGGCGCTCCCGAAAACGTGCCGGAAGTGGGATCGAGTGTCATGCCCACCGGTAAGACACCACCTTGTCCGACCGACCATGTGTAGGGCGCGGTTCCACCGGTTGCCGATAAGACCAAAGGCGTATACGGCGAGTTGTACTTGCCATTCGGCAAGGAGGTAGTGCCGATCATGGGGGCGAGGGGCGCATTGACAACGAGAGTGTAGTTCGCGGTGGTGGTGTCCGGCGGCGATGCGCTGTCTTGCAATTGAATCGTGACCGCAAAGCTTCCCGCCTGTGTTGGAGTCCCGGAGATTAAGCCAGTCGCAGAGTTCAACCCAAGCCCGGTGGGCAGGGAGCCGGCGACGATCGTCCATGTGTGAGTGCCTGAAACTCCTCCCACCCACTGCAATTGTTGCGAGTAGGTCGAGCTAAACGGAATTGACGGCAGCGATGGAGTGGTGATCAACAGTGCCAGTGGTGGATTAACTGGGTTTCCGCCCGTCTGAAAGACGGTCTGTGTATTGACAGCTTGCGGCACAGTTGCGGGAAAAATCGTCGAGATCAGAGTATCGGCGGTAAAAGGAATGGTCGCTGGACTTGGATTCACAAGACGAACTGTGATATAGGCAGTCTCTCCGGGTGCGAGGGTAATGGACGCTTCGTTGGGAACGGAATTGGTGATATCGGGATTCGAAAGGTTCGGATCGGCCGCGCTGAATAATGCCGGATTCACGATATTGGCGACGGTCACCCAATGATTTTCCGTGGTGAGCTCACAATTATTCGCTGCCGGCGTTTGGTAGGGGCGATTCACAATCATCTGCAAAACGATGCCATTTGGCGGTACCGTCGTGTCCGCTAACTTAACTGTGTAGGTTGAAGTTGTATTGCCATTGTTCGTGATTGGATAAGACACATCAGCAATCGAACCGTTCGTAATATCAGGATTGGTTATTGACGGATTGGTGATGGACGGGTTCGTGATGTCAGGGTTGGTGATGGACGGATTCGTAATCGAAGGATTCTCCGCACTCTGATTCGTGATCGAGGGATTCGTGATACTCGGATTAGTGATGTCCGGATTCGTGATCGAAGGGTTCGTAATGCTCGGATTCGTGATGGACGGATTCGTAATAGATGGATTAGTCACTTCCGAATTTGTGATCGAAGGATTCGTGATGGATGGGTTGGTAATGCTCGGATTCGTAATGGACGGATTCGTAATGTCAGGATTGAGAATGGTGGACGCCGTAAGGCCGTTCCTGACTGGGGATCCGCCGATCTGATTAATTTCGGCAACGCTGACCGTAATCGTGGCGTGCGCATTCGTAGAGGTAACGAAAACGCTTCGCGAAACTGAAGAAAGAGCCGGCACAGTGAGGTCGAGCGTCGTCAATTGCGAGAACTGAAGGAAACTGGCCTTCCCACCGGTGGGCTGGTTCTGTATGGTGAAGCGGAAAAATTTCTGCAGGTTGGTTAAGTTTTGCGCTTCAACCGGGAAAGCGCGCTGAAACAATGCGCTCTTGCCGGTGACGGGATTTGTGGTGGTTCCCAGCGGCTTCGAGTTTCCTGGCGCGCCAACGATCAGGCCACCCGTAATTTGGGCCGTATAGATGTTCTGGTTGCGCATCCCTTCCTGCCCGACCTGGCAGGCTGGTGGCGACTGATTGGGATCGAACAAGCTCTTGGTTCCAAGCGAAGCCGACAGGGGAGGCGTGTAGTTTTCCCAATTGCCGTCGGCGGGAGGCACAACGTCGCGATTGTCAGTCCAGGCCGCGTGAAAAGTAGGATTGGCGCTGGGTGTCATGTTGTAAGCCCAGGAAGAGCCGCTCGGCACAAACTGCGGCGACGGCACGATATCAATGTAATCGCCCAGGAAGGGCTCCGTGCCCTGTCCGAAGAGCGGCAGGTTTGGAGGATTGAACTTGAACTGCTCGATGTTGCTGCCATCGAAACAGCAGCCATAGGCATATTGCGAAACCAGCACCGATGGACCAAACGCGGGTATCGGAAACAATCCCAACTGAAGCACGCGCAGGTCAATCGTATGACGCCGGAGCTTCAGACCATTGTCGTCAACATATTGAGTGAATACTTCGGCGGGGTCAGTGGGCAGCTCGCCTTCCGGAACGAGCGTCGGAATATATTGTCCCGGCTGGCTCGGGTTGGGATTAAAAAAGTCCACGTAGTGGTCGAGCCGAAGATCGTAATAGAGCAGCGTGAGCCGGCCGTTCGCGAACGATATCGCGGGCATGATCTGGTGGCCGCGGCCCGAGGGATTGGTGTCCGAATTCTGGCGCGGATTGTCCACCGGAATCGGCGGGATCCAGTGAGAGCCGTCGAGAGACCCGGTAACGACAACGCGGGCATCCCCGCCAGGCCCAACACCACGCGCTGAGAATGCGACATAAACAATGCCGAAACCATCCATCGTGATCGAGGGATAAGCATTGGTGCGGAACGACGTCTCGCTTGTGCCCTGATCGAAGGGCGTAAACGTGGAAATTCGAACCGGCGTCCTGAATGTCTTACCGGCGTTGGTGGACTCGGCGATCATGATCGCATCCGGTACGCCCGTGGATTGAAACTGGCGCCAAGCAACGAACACGTTTCCGCCTACCGGATTCACTGCTATAGCGCTGCCCTGGCTGGTCGTGGTGCCCGTGTTCAGCTGAATCGGTTTGCTCCACGTTTGGCCACAATTGGTGGAGCGCGTGAACATCAGATGGGTCGGAGTCGCATTATCTTTCGACGCAGCCAGAAAGTCGGTATAGGTGACAAACACATTCCCAGCTAGAAACGACTGATGGATGACCGTGTTATTCACACCGGGAAAATTGAATGTACACGTGGACGCGCCTGAGCGTGGAATATCTACCGCCATTGCAGGCTTATCGAGAAACTGCGAGGCGTTGCCCGTTGCCACAACTTGCGTGTCAATAAAAGCGATTGGATCGCCATTCTCCTGATTGTTCAGATCCATTAATCGCGACACAAAAACTGAACTCAGGCCTCCGGTGCCGCGATTGAACGCGAGCCCCGCGTAATAGAACATCCCGTTGGTTCCGGCGCGAACCACAGGATCGGCAGCAGCCTGATATCCAAGGGCTTGCAAAGAGCCTGTACATTGGGCCACCGGAACCGGACAGCCAGGCAACAGGCCGCTTTGCCATGTAAGC
>JBOGLB010000422.1:0-4766 GCA_050745965.1 Terriglobales bacterium
GCTGGTGCGCCTCGAAGACGACGAATTCCGCGCCCAATATGAGCAGGCCAGAGGGGCCGCGGATAATGCCCGCGCAGAGCTGGAAGAACTTCAGCATGGCTCGCGCCCGCAGGAGATTCAGCAAGCCCAGCACAATCTGGACGAAGCCCGAGCCACCCTGGTGGACGACAAAGTGACTCTCGACCGCACTAAGAATCTTTATCTACAGGGAGTCCTATCAAAACAGGCCTTCGACGATGCGACCGCCAAGTGTGACGCTGATCAGCAGCGCGTAGATTCGCTGGCCAAGGGATTCGAACTGGCTAAGATCGGTCCTCGCCCAGAAGAAATTGCGCGGGCGAAGGGCGCCCTCGAGCAAGCTCAAGGGCAGGCGGACTACGCCAAATCCCTGCTTGACGCCACCGTGATCCGCGCACCGGTTACTGGGACGATCCTTGATCGCGCTGCCGAAAAGGGCGAACTGGTTACTTCGGGATTCGCCAGCACGGCGGAGGGCGGTCCTCAAGGCCTCGTCGTCTCTCTGGCCGATTTGAACGATCTCCAGGTTGAACTGGATATTGCCCAGGATGATTTCGCCAAACTCAGTCCCCATCAAAAAGGAATTGTGACCACGGATGCCTATCCTGATCGCCATTACGATGGCGTGATCGCGCAAATTTCGCCCGAGGCAAACCGTGCCAAAGCCACAGTCCAGGTGAAAGTGCAGATTCTGAAGCCGGATTCGTATCTCAGGCCGGATATGAACGCCACCGTCCAATTCCTGGCGAACGAGAATCAACGCGCGGGTTCGCAGCCCCAGGGCGTTTTTGTGCCCACGGCCGCGATTCGCGATCGCGACGGCAAGAAAATCGTATTTCTGTCATTCGACGGCAAGGCTACGGCGCGTGAAGTGAAAATTCTGTCACAGCGTAGCGGTGGAGTCCTGGTACAAGGACTCAACGGCGGCGAAGATGTCATCACGGCAGGGCCTCAAGATTTGAAAGACGGCGAAAAAATCAAGATCAAAGGACAGTCATGAGCACAGCTACTCTTCCGAATACCGCAACCCAAACCAAAGTTGTTCGCGTACACAATGTAAGCAAAGTCTTCAAGCGTGATGCTTTCGAGGTCAAGGCGCTCGACGATGTTTCAATTGAAATCGCTCAGGGCGAATTTCTCGCGCTCATGGGGCCTTCCGGCTCCGGGAAAACAACCCTGCTGAACATGATTGCGGCAATAGACAAGCCCACGTCCGGTGAATTGCTGGTGCTGGGCGAGAATGTTTTCCGCTTTAGTGATTCACAATCGGCCCATTGGCGGAACGAGCATATTGGCTACGTTTTTCAGACATTTAATCTAATACCCGTCCTTACGGCGTTTGAAAACGTGGAGTTGCCCCTTCTGCTGACCAAGCTTAGCTCGCAGCAGCGGCGCGACCACGTCATGACCGCATTGAAGCTCGTGGGACTCGAGGACCGCGTTGGGCATTTGCCAAAACAGCTCTCCGGCGGACAGGAACAGCGAGTCGCCATCGCTCGCGCTATCGTCAGCGACCCGACTTTGCTGCTGGCCGACGAGCCGACCGGTGATCTCGACAGCAACTCGGCCACCGAAATCTTGGACATTTTGAAACGGTTGAATGAAGCGTTCAAGAAGACGGTCATAATGGTCACCCACGATCCTCACGCGGCATCATACGCTCACGTCGTTCGCCATCTTGAAAAGGGAATGTTGCTGCCTCCGGGGTAACTTCTGGGTGGCGCGGCGCGTTCAACACTCCGGTTCCATCGTGTGACAGTTGAACGCGCGTCTTCAGGATTAGGATTCCTGCCTCTTTACCCTGGGTATATACTTCATGACGAATGCGGAATTGGTCCGCCAGTTCTCGCATTGGAGAGGGGCATCTTTTAATCTTACTTTTATAGCCCCGTATAATTTTTGCCAGCCGCAAGTTTCCCCAGTTCGGCTGGTGCGGGCTTGATCCAGGAACAATCGGCCGAGCCCGGGGAGGTCGTCCGTGGATTTGGCACTCATTCGCGTCATATTCGTTATTTTTGTTGCCATCACTTGTTATCTGGTCCGGCCTTTCTCGCTACCTGCCAACATAGACGCTGGCATCGGAGTAGCTATCGGCGTCGCCATTGTCATCTTTGAGCGGCGGTTGCGCATTGCCAGCCTCACCCGGTTGATTGGCGCGGCCATAGGCAGCGTTTTGGGCATTTTCGGCGCTTACTTGTTCGCACTCGTGATTCGAGACAGCATTCCCGCCGGCCCAACTCAAAGTTTCCTGCAACTGATGGTAATGTTGCTTATGGCTTACGTGGGGCTGGTGGTGGGCGCAAACAAAGGCGACCTGCTCAACCTAGCAGCACTGGGCGGAATATTTGGTGGCGAAAAACAAGGGAAACAAAGCTACAAGATCCTCGACACCAGCGTGATTATTGACGGCCGCATCGCGGACATTGCGGAAACCGGATTTCTCGATGGAATTATCCTCACTCCTCAATTTGTTCTTCGCGAACTGCAATTAGTCGCGGATTCGGCTGATTCCTTAAAGCGCAATCGCGGCCGCCGCGGTTTGGACATCTTGCAACGGCTGCAAAAAATCGCCTGCGTGCAGATTCAAATTGTGGAAGATGACTTTCCGTCGGTTCGCGAAGTTGATCTTAAGTTGATCGAACTGGCGAAGGTTTACGAGGGAAAAATCATAACCAATGACTTTAATCTGAACAAGGTGGCTCAGTTGCAGGGAGTTGAGGTCCTTAATATCAATGAGTTGGCGAATACGCTGAAGCCAATTGTGCTGCCGGGCGAAAGCATGAGAGTGTTTATTCTCAAAGAAGGAAAGGAATACAACCAGGGGGTTGCTTACCTTGATGACGGCACCATGGTGGTGGTGGACAACGCCCGGAAAATGATTGGAAAGACGGTTGATGTATCGGTTACGTCCGTTTTGCAAACGACGGCGGGCAAAATGATCTTCGGGAAATGGGATGAAAGATCGTCGCCGCGCTCGGACGCTCGTCCCATGATCGCCGCCGTACCTGCGGTGAACTCGACTACCCAAAACGACGTGAAGACGCAGGGAATGATAGAGATTCGTCCGGCCGAACACGGATAATCGGGTTACGGATGCTCCGCAGTAACAGAAATTACAGCCAGAGTTGTTCCATGCAACGTCCCTGTAACCGTTGCTCTGTGGCCTGCCAACTTGTCGAGTGCGAGATCCTTCCCTGCGAGGGTATATACGGTGTCGCCGTTGAGCAACACGTATTTCGATCCATTTAGCGCGCACAGTTTTGCGCATTCCGAAGCGCTTTTTCCGGGATACCTGTCGTGTTTCGCACCGCAGCGTTCATCCGTAACCATTCCCGAAAAACTAGCTGGAATCGTCCGCTCAGCAGATTGTCCCGCGGCAAAGGTGACAGTTACTCCGGCAAACACCACCGCCAAACCAAGTGCGGTTGCCAGGACGACGGCCGTACAATAACCGATTAATTGCAACCAGGAACGCTGATCAAGCCGCATGTTGTGTAACCCCAGCCGACTCTTGAGTATCGCCTCTCCATGCAGAAAAAAGACATCACTACCGGCATGTAGGGTTGGGAAAAACTTCCTGTAGGACCGTGAATTTGCTTAGACCCCGGTGAAGTTCTAAACGGTTTGAACTCAGGGTACGGGCCTCGTATACTGATCGCCCGATGAAGGTGATTGTCATTATTCCCGCTGCGGGACTGGGTACGCGGATGGCTTCAACATCTGACTCCAAACGGCGAAAGGAAATTCCGTCAAAACAATTTACGGAATTGGGTGGAACTCCGATTCTGATTCACACGTTGCGTAAATTTGGCGCCATTCGGAATGTTTCTGAGATCTGGATTGCTTTGCGCAAGAATGAGATTGCATCTTTTCGAACGTGCCTAAACAAGGAAGGTGTGAGTCAAATCCCAATCCAGATAGTTGAGGGGGGAGAATACCGGCAGCATTCTGTTTCGAAGGCATTGATGGCGATTACCGCTGCGCCGAATGATATTGTTCTTGTGCATGACGCGGTACGTCCCTTCGTGACTGAGCAGGTGGTTCAGGGCGTGATTGACGGCGCCCAGAAATATGGTGCGGCCATTGCCGGAATACCCGCCGTTGATACCGTGAAGCAGGTTGATCGAACGGCAGACGGCGCGATCGTCACTGCCACAATGCCCCGCGAGAGGCTAGTGATGGCGCAAACTCCGCAAGGGTTCCGCTATGATGTGATCAAGAAGGGATTTGATGAGGCCAGTAGCGATGGGTTCCTTGGAACTGACGAGGCTTCTCTCGTCGAGCGGTCGGGACACGAAGTTGCGGTAGTGATGGGGTCGCCACGAAATATCAAGATAACCAGTCCGTCGGATTTGGAACTGGCGGAGTTCTACCTTCAGATCGAAATTCGTTCTACTCGATAAACCTCGGAGTGAAAAGAGTGAACTCGAACGCGGACATCAGGATTTGAAGCCGCCGATCCGTATCGGCTGCGGGTGGGACTCTCATGAGTTCCAGCGTGGCATTCCGCTCAAGATCGGCGGAGTAGTTATTCCACATCCGAAAGGCTTGGGCGGCCATTCCGACGGAGATGTTTTGCTGCATGCGATCACTGATGCATTGCTCGGAGCTGGTGCCGCGCCAGACATTGGTTCGTTATTCTCGCCGTCCGAGTCTCGATGGCGCGGCGCCGATTCCGCCGTTTTTTTGGCCGAAGCTTTGAAGCGAGTCCGTGCCGATGACTATGTCGTTGTAAATGTGGACACCAC
>JBOGLB010000423.1:0-3780 GCA_050745965.1 Terriglobales bacterium
GTGCAGGGCGTGGGAATGATCATGGTGATAGCGGCGATTGTGATCGTGCAGTTGCCCGACGCTAACGCCGGCAAAATGGAAAAGCCATCCTGACTGGGATGTCAAACAGGCGTCGCTCCGATTTGTAAAAAGATTGTAATGTCACCCCCCAAGTAACTAGGTGCGCACTCACTCGTCTGCTAGGTTGAAGCAAGCCAACCATCGTAATAAACAAAAAGGAGACTCGGTTTATGAAGCTCAGTCGTATCGTTTGCCTATTTGGCTTCGTGCTCTTTCAAGTTGGCGCTTGTTTTGCGCATCACATGGCTGTTGTGGTGAATAAAGGGAACGGCGCCACAAATATCAGTTCCAGCTATTTGGCAAAAATCGTTAAGGCCGATACCAGGAAATGGACTAACGGAACCGATATTGTTCTGGTCCTTCATAAGGCATCGAAGGGTGAAATGCTCACGCTGCAAAAATTGAACCACATGTCCGAGCAGGAACTGAAGTCCAGATTGGAAGGCCGTAAAGACGGAGTGATCCTGGTGGATTCGGATGATGATGTTCTTGACACCGTCGGCGCGACGCCGGGCGCAATCGGCTTAGTCGAGGTTCGCTCAGTCAACAACAAAGTTAAGGTGGTGAAAGTTGACGGAAAGCTGCCGTTGGAAAATGGATACCTTCCTGACTAGCGAATGCGTTTAAGGAAGTGATTCGCTATATGCCTGCGCTGGAACTAGAGTTCAATAACCTGAAGTAGCGTTGCGCCTCGTTTATATCCCGTCCGATTCGTTCGCGCAGAGTTTCTACCGACGGAAACGTCATTTCGTTTCGCAGACGTTTCAGGAAATGGACTCTGACACGGGTTTCAGGCGTTATGTCGAGAGGATGAAAATTCAGCAGGTGAGACTCGATGGCGAAGGAGTCGGCCCCGAAAGTTGGACGATTCCCGATATTTGTAACCGAGTCGAAGCAGTCTTCTCCTACGCGGGTACGAGTGATGTAGACGCCGTCCCGTGGAACAAGTTCGTCGTACGCCCCGAGATTGATAGTTGGAACGGCGTATTTGGAGCCGTATCCGCGGCCGTGTGCGGGGGCGGATTCAATACTGAACGCGCGTCCCAAGAGATGTCTGGTGCGGCCGACTTCGCCATCTTCCAGTAGAGTTCGAATGTGGGTGCTCGAAACAGGTTCCCTGCTGACGCGCAGTTCAGGATAAAGTACGACTTCAAATCCCATACTCAAGCCAAACTTCTTTAGCAGGTCCACGTCCCCTGAAGCCTTGCATCCGAAACGAAAGTTGTAGCCTTCGTGCACCTCGCAGGCGTGTAACTGGTCTTTGAGAATGTTACGGACGAAACGTTCGGGAGTCATCTCAGCGAGATCATTGGTGAAGGGAAGAATAAGTGTTGCGTCAATCTCCGTGGTGGCTAGTAGTTTCAGCTTTTCCTTTGTGGGGGTGATGAGCTTAAGTCGGCTCTCAGGGCGAAGAATCCGCATGGGGTGCGGCTCGAAAGTTACAGCTAAAGACCTTTTTCCTTGCGCAATCCCGCGTTGTGCAATTTCTTTCAGTACCCGCGTGTGAGCGAGGTGTACGCCGTCGAAGTTACCAATGCTGACAATCGTGGGGCCGAAATTCGAAGGCAGATCATCGAGCTTTAGAAAGACTTCCATTTGAGTGCGAAAAACGCTACAGATGCTCAGATTTCGAAGTTCAGCTTCATGCCGTCATACGACAGCCGGACATTTTCGGGTAATAACGCGTTCGTCGCTTCATGCGGCAAGTCATGGCAAATATGAGTAAAGAAAGCCCGCCGTGGCCGGAGCGTTTCCACGATTCGCAGCGAATTCTCCACTGTTGAATGTGTGGGATGGGGCTGATGCCGCAACGCGTCGAGAAAAAGAATATCGAGGTTTTGCAGACGCGCCATTGAACCTTCCGGAATCTGGCTGTGATCGGTGAGATAAGCGGCGGAACCGAAGCGGAAGCCGAAAATTTCCGTCTCACCGTGAAGGACCGTTATTGGTTCGAAGGTTATTCCAAAGAGTTCAACCGGTCCGGAAATTTCGATGAGTTCAAGCTGCGGCAGCCCGCCAAACTTGTAGGCCGGGGCGAAAATGTATCCGAACATATTGCGGATAAATGCGGCCGCTTCAGGTCGCGCATAGAGTGGGAGCTTGCCGGGCCGGTGCCGATAACTCAGCGGCCGGAGGTCGTCTATACCAAGAAGGTGATCCGCGTGAGGATGAGTGTAGAGCACGGCATCCAGATGACGGATGTGTTCGCGGATGGCCTGCTCGCGAAAATCGGGGGTGGTATCAATCAATACTGTCCTGCCGGAGTATTCGACCAATATTGAGGGGCGGGTACGGCGATCTCTGGGGTCGGTCGAAGTGCACACCGCACAATCACACCCGATAGTCGGGACGCCTACCGAAGTCCCACTTCCTAACACAGTCAGGGTAGCGTTCATCGCTTCGCGGCGGCGGATGCGGGTGCTTGCGGAGGACGGGCCAAGGCGTTGGTCACCTCGACATACGCCATGCGTAGTTCATAGAGACAGTTCTGCAAAAAGCTGGCTTCCGGGTCGGTCAGATTCCCTTTAGTTTTTTCCGAGAGCAGGCTCAAGGTATCAATGGTCTGGCGGGCGCCGATCAGGTCAAGGCGCGGCTGGCCACCCTCCTCTTGCATGAGGCCGAGCTGAAGCATGGCAGTCATATACAGAGACGCCATAAACCGCTCGAAAGTCATTTCCAGGTCTTTGGCCGAATGACCACTGTGCTCCACGCGTGAGTCTAGATCCTTCGAGGACTTTCGATAAGCGTCGGCCTGCGCCTGCTGTTCAAACGCGGTCGGTGCGGGAGGCATCGGACCGTTGTGTTCTTCCCCAATTGCATCCCGCGAGGGGTCGGGAGCAGCCGCAGCCGGAGAAGGCGCAGGGGCGGCGCTGGACGTCGAAACCTGTTCCTCGGAAATATCTTTGCGCACGTCACCGTCGGCGGTGAACAATCTTCGATCAGTTACGGTAAAGCTTTCCTGTTTCTTTTCTGACATTTGTTTTCCTTTAACGCTTAAATACTTCGGAGAATGGAAGATTGGCAATAGTGAGCACAGAATTTTCAAGCTGGATCGGCTTGCCTGGTATGGCGGCCTCGCGCCTCAGATATCCGAGAGCGACAGAATAATCGCCGGTTCGAAGTGGCAAAGAAGCGGCGCTGGTGATCTCTCCAACTTCCTTGCCGCCGACGTTGATTTTGGTTCCGGGCTCAGGCAGCGCCCCCTCAACGGTGAATCCGGTGAACATTCGATGAACATTTCCGCGCGACCTGATGCGCTCTACGATTTCCTGACCGATATAACATCCTTTGGTGAAGTGTAAAGCTCGTTGTTGACCAGTCTCCTGCGGCAAATCGCGTTCACGAATATCCATGCCGAATCGCGGAATCCCCTGTGCGATGCGGAGCAGATTGAGCGCGGTCGTCCCGACCCGCCGGGCGCCTGATTTCTCCAGCGCATCTTGGAGTGAACTTTTATTTTCAGAAGACACCCAGATTTCATAGGATTCGATGCTGGGAGCGTCACAGCGAACCACAGCCAGAGGAACGTCGCGCCAAGTCACATCAGCAGTGCTCAACGGCTGAAGAGGCGGAAAATCTAATCCCGCAGACCGCAGCGCGTCATTTGCCTTTGGACCCGCGATTCCTACTGCGCAAAGTTTGCCGCTTAGATCGGTGATTTCGACATCATCCATGATGATGTAGTGATCAAAAATCCCCAGTAATTTCTGCACCTGAGAA
>JBOGLB010000424.1:0-3247 GCA_050745965.1 Terriglobales bacterium
ACTCATCCTAGCGGAGGCTCGAGGACTATCCGGAATATTGATTCCATCTACTCCAACAGATTTCAGAAATCGTGAGCCTTCAACTTCTTTGCGAATGTCCGTTCCCTTCGGAGGCACGATTTCAACCATGGTTACGAATTCGTCCGAGGCAAGTTTTGCGCCGATGTGGGAGCGCTCTTCGATAGGCACTCCCGGCGCAGCAGTAGCGGTCGCGCCGCTTTTGACGCTCGCGGCAACGGTCCTGGAGCGGGCTTCCCCCGCACGCAATGCCGACTTCATGACCCGGATGTGGTCGGGGGTGCTGCCGCAACAGCCCCCAATCATTCGCACGCCGGCCGCAACGAATTTTCGGGCGTAGCTGGCCATGTACTCTGGCGAGCACAGATAAATATTGCGTCCTTCCACCGAGCGGGGTATCCCGGCATTCGGCTGCGCGGAGAGAGGCAGGGACGTCGCGGCACGAACTCGCTCCATCGCTTCCAGCATCGCCACCGGACCCACGCTGCAATTGCAACCGATGACGTCAGCGCCCCATTCTTCCAGTCGCGGCGCGAATGTCTCGGGAGTTGAGCCGTCGAGGCAATTGGAATCTTCGTCAACGGTGACTTGCGCCACTACTGGAATCTTCGGGTCAACATCGCGCGCTGCCAGGATTGCCTGATGGAGTTCCTCGACATATCCGAAGGTTTCCATAATGAGGACGTTTACCCCGCCCTCGATTAGAGCTTCAATCTGCTCGCGGAAAGCAGCACGAGCCTCGGCAAAAGAGGTCTTGCCGAGAGGCTCGATGCGAATGCCAAGGGGACCAACCGAACCGGCCACCCATACGTCAAAACTCTTAGCCGCCTCCCGCGCAAGCTTCGCCCCAGCGAAATTGATTTCGCGGACCTTATTCTCCATACCATGACGTTCGAGGCGGAAGGAGTTCCCTCCAAAAGTATTCGTTTCTATGACTTCTGCCCCTGCCTGCAAATATTCATGATGGATTCCACGAATTAAATCGGGTTGCGATAGGTTGAGTTCGTCATAGCAGCGATTGATGAAAACACCCTTGGAGTAAAGAAGAGTGCCCATTGCGCCATCGCACAAGACCGGCGACTTCTTTAGACGCTCCAGCAGGTCGGAAGCCATGCTATTGAGAATACAAGATGACAAAGAGGTTTGCACGGGAGGCAAACCCCGGAGTGTGTACTGAATACGTCTGCTATAATCCGCTTCTTTGCATCCTACTCACTATCGCTCATGCCTTTTGGAGTTCCTGGATTGAAAAGAGTCTTCGCCGCTATCTGCTTGCTGTCCCTGGGGTGTTTAAGTTTAGTTTCTTGCAGCAATAACAATGCGTATGGGACTACTCCCACCACCACGGAAACCATCACTGACAGCAACCCAAATGTTCCCAGCAAACTGGGGTTTCGGGCGTTCGTTTCCAATCCATTGGCAATCACGTCGCTCGGTATCCCCGTTCCGGCGCTCAATATAATAGACGCCTCCCAGGATTTCCTCTCCCTTTCCACGGTGGACTTGTCCGGCCTTGCCGACGCCGGAATGATGGCGCTCGCGCCCAGTAAGGCTTTCACTCTGGTATTCAATCCGACGGGTAATTCGGTAGCGATCGTGGACAACACTCACGAGGCCGTCCAGTCAACGGTCACTTTGCCGGGCGCAACTCACAGCATGTTCGCCTGGACCGACAATCAAACCGCCTATGCCGCGATTCCAAGTGCGCAGGTCGTCACGGGCCAGGGCGCATCTCCCGGCGCGGTTGTTCAGATGAACCTGGCAAGTTCCACTGTTTCGGCTACCATTCCGGTTGCTGGCGCTCAATACATTGTTGACAGCCATAACGGGAGCAAGATTCTTGCGTTCGGCAGCAATCCGCAAGCGGTGACTATTATTTCGCCAAGCCAGATTGGAACCAGCACTGATCCGCGGACGGTTGTATCGAGTCCGTCCTTTGACCATCCAGTGTGGGGAGTTTTCAGTACCGACGACACGACAGCTTACATTTTGAACTGCGGACCTGAATGCGGCGGTACCGTTGCAAGCGTGGCTGTCCTGGATATGACGCAAAGCCCGCCACCTGTCGCCGCTACAATTGCGGTACCAGCTGCGACCTTTGGGATTTTGAACGGCTCTTCACTGTATGTTGCAGGGACATCGGCAAGCGGAGGAGCTTTGAGCGTGATTGGTTTGGGTTCCAATACGCTATTAAACTCCGGTCCAATCGCAATCTCGGACGGATATCACAACCGGATGGCGATTAGCGCAAATGGCGAGTTATTTATCGGCGCACGTACCTGTAGCGGCGGGTGTTTATCCATCTTCAACCCCGCGAGTTCAGTGGCTGTCGTCCCGTCAGCAGGCGGAGATGTAACCGGCATCCAGCCGATTACCGGTCGTAATGTAGTGTATATCTGCCAGAATGGAGCATTGAATATCTACGACACCACAACCAACGGACTTCAGACCAAGCAAGTAGATATTGTCGGGCAAGCTGTGGACGTAGAACTTGTGGATTCGCCCTAAAAGCTGCCGCTCATCGGGGGGCCATCCCGTTGTCGGAGCAGCTCCCCGCAGAACTGCCGGAGCTGGTCTTCATTACGGCTGTTTCGTCTGAACAGAAGGTCCGACCACCTGACTGATGTGGAGTCATTGGATAAGCCACGACCTGGTACTTCTTATTCGGACCTCCGGCGGCGTCAGTGGCGCATCCATTCAATTCGAAAATGTAGCCATTTCGTCTTCCATCCGCCAGGGGAGAATTGATCAGTCCGCGAAGATCAGAGAAAGAACAGGTGTACCCTACGCCGGGATGTGACGTGGCATAGCTGATTTCCGCGACATTGATGGTTCGAATAGATCCAATAGCAGAGGATTCATTGGCGGCAATCCTGGCGCGCAACAGATTCGGAATCGCGATTGCCGCGATGATCAGAATGACGGGGATGAAGGCGATGCCCAGGTAGCCCAGGATCAATCCCGCCAGCGCGATGCCATTTCCCGCGAGACGGCCCGCGCTCTTGCGAATATTCGATCTCGCGATGTGTCCCATCACAACCGCTGCGATGGCCGCGGGAAAGAAGAGGGAAAAGATTCCGGCAATCAGGCTACCGATTGCCAGCCCGCTTGTTTCTGGGGCTACGAAGGTTGGTGAACCGGTAGCAGTTGCTTCTGCGACGCTGCCATGAGCCGCAGTCGCGGCTCCGCATCGGGGGCAGAATTGAGTGTTTTCCGCGAGGGGTTGGGC
>JBOGLB010000425.1:0-3982 GCA_050745965.1 Terriglobales bacterium
GGAAACAAACTCTGGCTGCCGGCGGGAGCAAAGTTTCTCATCTCGTCGAACACATCGTAAGTTGGCAGCAGCATCTTCGACTGTACGAATGCGATCTCGCCATCTTTCAGCAGCGCTGCCGAGTTCATTACCGATTTGCCTGTGCTGGCATCGGCAGCGGTGACCATGCCGCAAATAACGGCGATGCCGCGAGTGGCTCGCGCTATACTTTCCGCCGCAGCACGATTGTGTTCGACAAACGACGAACGCTCCACCAGGTCTCGAGGAGGGTATCCGCAGATAGAAAGCTCGGGGAACAAGACTAGTTCGGCCCCGACAGCCTTGGCGCGCGTCGAGACATCAGTGATCTTTGCCGCATTTCCTGCGAAGTCGCCGACCGTCGGATTGATTTGCCCCAGCGCAATCTTCACAACTCAAGTGTAAAGGTGGAGTGACCGTCTGAGCAAAAACAGGTTTTGTCTAGAGCGCGAATGGGGTCTATGCCGCTTTAGCGCCAAAAGTGAAGAATGGAATCCATGACTGCAAGTTGCGCAAGAATCATGGTGGGCAGCACGCAGAGATAAATGGGATGCACACGGCGGTCGCAGACGAGGTCGCGCAGGACCCCAATAAAAATCAGCAAGTCCACGCCCACGTAAAACCAGGGCCACGGGTGAAACATCGCTGGGAAACGAACGAAGGCCGCAGCGGTGAGCCCACAGGTTGCGATCAGCATCAGGCGTCGGTGAAACTCAGGCCTTTTGCGCCAGTAAACGGCCAGAACGAAAGGGATGGTGAACGATGTTAGGTCCAAAAGTGCGGTGCGTAGCAGGGGCGCGCGGTGGGCGAGGTCAGAATATTGTAAGTCAAACCTCCGCATGGTAACCGCCGTAATAGTGCCGATGATGGGGATCGCGATGCCGAGGGCCACGCCGAACCAGCCAATTGAACGGTGGATGCGAACATTGCCGGTTCGGACCAGGACCGACTGCACGATATAGAAAAACACCCACGCAGAGAAAATGACGGCATGGATTGACAGAAGGAACGGCTTTGGATGGCTAGGGTGGAAAAGCTGTTGGTCAATTCTTTGGCTAAATCCAAAAACCACGACTGCCGCAATTAAAAGCGACATTAGGAAATAAAAGTTTTGTGCGAGCAAGAAGGTGCGCCGGGATTGCGGCCTGATTTCCTTGATTGAGCTGGGATTGATCTGACCTAATGCGATATTCACGACTCAAGTGTAATGGTGGAAAAGCCCAATGCGAGCAAAGAAGTATGCGTGGCGCAGCCCCCGCTGCGTTCTTTGATTTTTCCCCCGAAGCCGTCGGCCTACTATGGACTGGAGTGCAGGTCTGGCCCGGATGCCGGCGGCGGCGCTGACATTGGCGGAAGGGGCGAGGGGGAGCTTCGTCCCGGCGTGTCCGGCTCTTCCTCACCAGGGCGGCGCAGAGTAGGCGCGCTTGCAGGGCGGGCTGCGGGCCCGGGCCCCGCTTTCGCCACGCTGGTATCGAGGTTCACTTCTTTTTCCGTTCGAACAACTTTTTCTCCGGTCACCTTCATCGTTTCCACGCGCACCACTTCATCGCCCACAAACCGCACGAAGTCCACGTCCTCCGGAGGCTGTCCATAAATCCATTCCTCGTAATCCGTTTCGCCGTCTTTCTCGCGCGTTTTCTGCGCGGCCCTGCCCTTCGAATAAATCACCATCTCCCGATCCATGCCCACAAGCACCCGATGGGCCTCGATCGCTTCCTTCACGTTGGGAGGAACGGTTTCCAGATAGGCCTGTAGAGGCGTTTTGGAATCGAAGTCAAAGACTGGCGCGAGCAGATTTTTGAGTTCACGGGGATTCAGGTCGGGAATGTAATGGTCAAATACGAGGTCCACAAAAGATCCGCGGGGGTTGTTCTGAGGGTCGCCGGGAGCGATCGGCATATCGCCGGCTCCTGTTCCCACGGTAATATGCTGGTACCATTTCAACTTCTTCACCGGTCCGCCATTGATTTCGAACCGTATCCGGGCGCCGCGAATTTCAATGCGCGAGATTAGCGCCCGATCCCCCGCTTTGACCGAGGGACCCCACATGGCAAGCAATTGCCGCAACTGTTCTCCGCCGGGAGAAATTGTTCCATCCTTCAAAGTAAGCCCGGTTTTGCCCATGGGAAAAGCGGTGCGAATATAAATCGGATCAGCCGTGAAGGCATTGATTAGATCCATCCGAGTTTGCTTTGACATGCGGGGTGCTTCCGCCTGCTTCGAGTCAGCGCTGAGCAAGGTGGTAGAGAAAAGAAGAAGAGCGAAGACAGGCGAGATATAGCGGAACTTCATGGAACACCAGCCCGGTTGGCTTGATTATAGTCGGTTTCGGCGAGCATGTTTCTAGAATTTCACCACCAACAAAAGAAAAAGCCCATCCTGAAGATGGGCCTTTCCGTCGCCGTATACCGGGCTATTGATAGGTGAAGTTCAGATTATCCAGATAAACCGCGTATGCATCCTGATTACGGTTACCGTCAATCTGGTAGTTGATAGTGACGCCGTACCAGGAAGGATTCCCGGTGTAGGGGCTGTCATATCGGTTCAAGGTGGCAGTCACGCCATTCAAAGTGATGGATTGAAAAAGAAGATGATTGTCCGAAGTCCGCTGCGCGTGAAGAATAAGGTGGTTCCAGCCATTGCTGACAGGGTTACACGGGATCCCACTCGGTACCCATTTTTGGGTGGGATTACTCCATGTATCCCATTCATGTCCGCCCGCGACCCGGCATTCATGTCCCCATGTGAATTGCAGCCCATCTACAAACTGATTGATATCGAATTCCAAAGCTTGGGAAAGTTCGACATTGGCAACCCAGAAATACACGTCGTAAGTGAAATTGTGGAGGCTCGGCGCAAGAGTCTTGTTGTAGTCGGGAAGGCCCTGGGAAGAAAAATCGCCAATCAGATGATTGTTCCAGAGCACATCGGAAAACTTCTGCGAGCTGGCTGTACCGCCGATATTCGTTTGCGTGGCACTTCCACTCAACGACGGAGAACCCACGCCGGGATTCCACCACCACGTCTCTTCCGGGCCGGAGGATTTGCAACCATTGCAAATATTGTAATTCAGTGATGGCAACAGAGCATATCCGGTCCAGCCTCCGGACTTCTGCAAGCCGTAGAGGGTTTTGCCGCCGTTGCTTCCGCCGGAAACCGTAACCGGAACCCGCGTGGATGCCGATCCCCCGCACTTATCCCACTCCTGGACCACTGTGTTGTAGGTTCCAGGACCGAGATTGAGATTGGTGTCGAGAGTGGATCCGTTGGCGGAATAAGCGAGAGCGTTGCTCGCCGTGTAAATTCCCATGGCCGCCACGCCTTGCGCGCATGAGGTTGTCGCGCTGGCCACGAAGTGCGCGGGACTCGATACCGTACTGTTAGGCGCCGGTGAACTGACCTGCACGCCCGGCTGGGTTCCGCCCTCCTTTACCGTGACGTTGACCGGCATTGTAGACGACGAGCCGCAATTGTCCCACGCCTGGACGACCGTGTTGTAAGTCCCTGGGTTGAGATTGACGTTAGCGTTCAGCTTTGATCCATTGACCTTATAGGCCAGTTGATTAGGGCCGGAGTAAACTCCCATAGCGGCTACTCCTAAAGGGCAACCCGTGGCCGCCGACGCTACGTAGTGCGCGGGCGAAGCCACCGTGCTGTTGCTCACCGGCTGCGTCACTTGTACCCCAGACGCCGATCCTCCGACCGTTATAGTGATCGGCGAAGTCGAAGATCCGTTGCAGTTGTCCCATTCGGTGACAATCACGTTGTACGTCCCAGGACTGAAATTAAGATTCGTATCGAGTTTGGCGCCATTGACCATATATGCCAAGGAGTTCGGAGTCGGATAGATTCCCATTGAAGCCACGCCCCTGGAACACGACGAGGTCGCGGTGGCCACAAAGTGTACGGGCGAGGAGACGGTTGCTCCGCTGCCAGGACTTGAAACGCCAACCCAGGCCACTGC
>JBOGLB010000426.1:0-6696 GCA_050745965.1 Terriglobales bacterium
TCCTGAGATAAAAAATTCTTCAGTGTTTCCGCTGGCGCGCCGCCGGTAATAAATGCTGATCAACAGGTTGATCAGCAGATATCCCGCTATGACAAACCAATCCGTCGAAGTGAGAGGCATTCATTCCCCTAAGTGTGAAATAGGCCGCGGTGAGTCACGAACATTACGGATCGACCGCAACCACAAAGTCGCCACATTGTAATCTGGGGATGGGAACGACACAACGGAGGGGAGTTTGGTAGCGGGCTACTAATTCAAAATACCGCACTACCGAGTTTCTGCAACGGCCTCTTGCGAGCGGTTTTGATCTTGCTGGCATCACCTGTCTGGGGTGCCCCATCCTTCCCCGATTTTGGGAAGGGTGGGAGACATCGGCGTCAAAATTTAATTAACCTCACACCTGCATCTCATCCACAAAGCACCAGCGCCAATCTTCTCCCGGCTCGAAGGATTGAATGATCGGGTGCTTCGTCTTATGAAAATGCTTGGTCGAGTGTTTATGAATGGAGCTGTCACAGCATCCGACGTGCCCACATTCGAGGCATAGGCGCAGATGCACCCATGTGGCTCCGATTTTCAGGCAATCCTCGCATCCTTGTGCCGAAGGTGTCACTTCACGAATTGTGTTGAGATGAGTGCATTCCATGATTTCTCTTCTCCCAGCTCACAGGGCGGGTGGGGACACCTGCCCATACGCCGCCTGCGTGTAATCAGAGTTTTCCATAGGCTGACGATAATATCAATTCAACAAGGTTTGTACGCCCACTGGATGCGCGCGCGTTGACGCTCTTCTAAGCACCCACTATCCTTAATAAATAGAAATAGGCCCAGTTCGCGAACCCTCCTTCTGAGGAGACGCGCCTTGTTTGAGCCTACGGGGAGCAATTTTTTAGATGCTACAGGCGTTCATCGTAACTTTGCGCGAGGGTGTCGAAGCCGCCCTTATCGTTGCTATAACCCTGGCTTATCTCACCAAGATTGGCCGCGCCGATCTTCGCCGCCACGTTTACTGGGCGCTCATTTCCGCGTTTGTGGCAAGCATTGGCGTTGCGATTCTTCTCTCCCGTTTGAATTTGAATGAAGACGTTTTTGAAGGCTGCGTAATGCTCGCCGCCGCCGTATTTGTCGTCACCATGATTATTTTCATGATGAGGACAGGGCGCAAGCTGAAGGGAGAAATTGAAGGCAAGATTGGATCGCTCGCAGGCCGAGGCTCGGGACTCGGCGTTTTCTTTTTCGTCTTCCTGATGGTGCTGCGCGAGGGAGCCGAAACCGTGCTGATTCTTTCGGCGGTTTCGCTGAATTCCACCGAACTGCTGAGTTTTCTGGGAACGCTTTCGGGCATCTTCGTCGCGGTGTTATTCGGAGTGATGTTCGTTAAGGGCAGCGTTCGGATCGATCTGCAAAAGTTCTTTCGCGTAACCAGCGCGATTTTGTTTTTTGTCGCCGCGCAGCTGCTCGTTTCAGGACTTCATGAGTTGTCGGAATATGGAGTGCTTCCCTCTTCGAAGCGTGAGATGGCGCTGATTGGCCCAATCGTGCGCAACGATTTCTTCTTTGCCGTCACCATCCTCGCATTGGCCGCGCTCATGGTTTTGTTCGAGGTCAAGCGCCGGGAACCTGCTTCCCTTCCCGCATCCGGCGCGGAGCGTCGCAAAGCCGCGTGGAGCGCCCGCCGCGAGCGATGGTGGATGCGATCTGTTTACGCCAGTTCATTTGTTTTTATCCTGCTTATCACTGCGGAGTTCGCTTATACCAAGAGCGTCAGTGCGCTTTCCCCGGCCACCGAAGTCCACTTTACCAACGGGCAACTCAGCATTCCTTTGGCCCAAGTCGCTGATGGGGACCTGCACCGTTTCGCCGTCCTCGAAAAAGGCACGACTATTCGTTTCTGGTTATACAAGAAGCCGGATGGCAAGATCGCCACGGTTTTCGACGGCTGCCAGATCTGCGGGGGCGTGGGGTACTACAAAAGCGCGAACGGCGTTGTCTGCAAGAATTGTGCTTCGCCCATTAATGCGCAATCCATCGGTTCGAAGGGCGGATGCAATCCCAAGCCCCTCGCGGCCGAAGTGACGCCCGATGCCGTCATCATCAAAGAGGGGGATGTCCTAACCGGCATCAAGCTGTTCCAAAAATAAAATGTTTGCGCGGCTCGTATACGAATCGTTTCGGCGGCAGAAGCGAAGCAAGCTGCTCGCGGGCGCGGCGATCGCTTTGGGAGTGACTGTAGCCACGGCGATGATTGCTGTCGCCACCGATGTTGGCGACAAGATCAATCGCGAACTACGCAGCTACGGCGCCAACCTTGTCGTAATTCCTCAAGACGATACTTTGGATGTCCAGATCGCCGGCGTCAACCTCAAGCCTCCTAGCGACGGCGCTTATCTGAATGAAGCTGACTTGCCGAAAATCAAAGGCATGTTCTGGCGAAACAACATCATTGGCTTTGCGCCTATGTTGCCGGTGAACGTCGGCGTCAATGGATCTGCCGCGAATATCCCGCTTGTAGGAACATATTTTTCCAAAACTTTGCGCTTTGGCAGTGAGGATTTTGTGACCGGCGTGCGCGCCACATATCCACTGTGGCGGGTTATAGGCGCATGGCCGGATGACAATTCGCACGGCGTACTGATCGGCGAACGCTTGGCAGCGACTCTGGGAGCAAAGTTGGGAGACAAAATCAATGTCGCCGGAGAATCTCTTCAAGTGAGTGGAATTCTCTCGACCGGAGGCACGGAAGACAACGAGATCGTTGCACCCCTCACCGTGGCACAACAGATTCTAGGAAAGCCGGGCGCAGTGCGCCGCGTTTATGTCAGCGCGTTGACCAAGCCGGAAGACGCATTCGCTCGCCGCGACCCGAAAACGTTGAGCCCGGATATGTACGACCGCTGGTACTGCTCTCCATACGCCCAATCCATCGCCTTCCAATTGCAGGAGGCAATACCACACTCTCACGCGGAACAGATTCGCCAGGTCGCTCAGACTGAGGGCACGATTCTTACCCGCATTAAAGGTTTGATGCTCCTGGTCACGCTGGCCGCTCTGTTCGCATCCGCGCTGGCAGTCTCGGCGGCGATGGCGACGACCGTTTTCGAGCGGCGCCACGAGGTGGGATTGATGAAGGCCCTCGGCGCAGGTGGATTCTCAGTGGCTTCGCTGTTCTTCGCCGAAGCGGCTTTGCTGGCGCTGCTGGCGGGCATGGCAGGATTCGCCGGAGGCTCAGTTCTCGCGTACCATGCGGGGCGCTGGATATTTGATTCTCCGATTCACATCCAGCCAGTGCTGCTTCCACTCATTCTGATTATTGCCGTGATCGTAACCTTCGCAGGCAGCGCGGCCGCCATTCTTCGGGCTGTGAAGTTTGATCCCGTATATGCGCTACGCGGTGACGCATGACGAAACCCTTGAGTAGCGATCGTGCGGGGGCGCATCACACCTCGATGTTCTTCCGCATGTTGATCCGTGCGGCGGTTCTTCGACGTGGGCGCGCCGCGGCTGCTTTGTTGGCTATGATTGTGGCCGCAACCGTCGCCACGGCGATGCTGAATCTGTTTGTGGACGTACAGTCCAAACTCCGGAAAGAATTTAGAAATTATGGTGCGAATGTTATTGTCGCCGCGAAAGCGGGGCAAACCCTCCCGCCCGACGCTCTCGCTAAAACCGAAGCGGCTCTTGCCGGACACGGAATAGCGGTGCCGTTCGGCTATGTCATCGCGCGCACTTCGACCGATCAGCCCGTTGTCGTTTCCGGCACAGATTTTGCTACCGTGCACAAGCTCGATAATTGGTGGTCAGTATCAGCGTGGCCCAAATTGCCCGGTGAAGCGCTTCTTGGCGCGCGCGCCGCGACCGCAATTGCTCCGGCGGCGAAGCCTTTCGATCTCATTTTTCGGGGACGCGTCATCCATCTGAATCCAGCTGGCGTTCTCCACACTGGAGCTGCCGAAGATAGCCGTGTCTATCTCGCTTTGACAGATTTTGAGGCTTGGACGAACGTGGGGGCATCCACAATTGAGGTAGCCGCCTCCGGCCCGCCGACTGATGTGAACGCAACCATTGCGAGACTCCGGCAGGTTTTGCCGGGCGCCGATATCCGGCCGGTGCGGCAAATTATGGAAGGCGAGGCTCGCGTCCTGGGAAAAACCAGGGCCATGCTGTTCGCGGCTTGCCTATTAATCATCGGAACGGCAGCCCTGTGCGTTCTCGCGACGCTTACGGGATGGGTGCTTGACCGGCGGCGCGATTTCGCGATCATGAAAGCTCTGGGGGCATCGCGGCGGTTTATCGCCGGATTCTTCGCCGCCGAGGCTGCCTTCCTCGGAACCGTGGGAGCGTTGGTGGGCTTTGGCTTCGGAATCGGGATCGCGGCATGGATCGGACGGGCGAACTTCAATGCTCCGGTCATGCCTCGATTCGAGTTGTTTCCGTTGGTCTTGGTCGGATGCATCCTGATCGCACTGGCCGCCGCCATTGCACCGATTTCTGTGCTGCGCCGCGTGCAGCCAGCTATGATCTTAAAGGGCGAATAAAATCATAAAGGCTAAATAACAGGAACAGACTTGATACAGCTCAAACATGTCAGCCGGTCCTACCCAGCAAAAGCGGAAGCTGGGGGCGTCATCCGTGCGCTCGAGGATTTCTCTTTGACGGTCACGCCCGGCGAGTGGATTGCAATCATGGGTCCCTCAGGCTCAGGTAAATCAACGCTGGTGAATTTGATTGGCTGCCTCGATCGCCCCACTTCGGGGGAAATTTGGCTCGACGATGAGAACGTCGCCAGCATTTCCGGCGGTAACTTGAACCGGGTAAGAGCTGAGAAAATTGGATTCATCTTTCAACAGTTCCACCTGATTCCTTATCTCACCGCTGTCGAAAATGTCATGCTCGCGCAATACCTGCACAGCATGACCGATGAAGACGAGGCGCTGAAGGCCCTTGACCGCGTCGGCTTGAAAGACCGCGCGCATCACGTTCCCTCGCAACTTTCCGGCGGCGAGCAGCAGCGCGTATGCATCGCCCGCGCGCTGATCAATGATCCACAAATTGTCCTGGCGGATGAGCCGACTGGCAATCTGGACGCGGTCAACGAAGAGATCGTGCTTCGGCTATTGCGCCAGTTGCACCAGAGCGGTCGCACCATCGTGATGGTCACGCATGACCCCGTGGTGGCTCGCCTGGCTGATCGCCGTATCGAATTGCATCACGGCAAAATCGCCGCCCAAGAAGTCTTTGCCATGGCGGATGAAGAGCAATTCGACGAAGTCCTCGAAGAACTCTGGGCGCTGGAAGAACATGGCCAAATCGCGGAAACGGGCCGCATGGAAGTTCATGGCGCGTTGCCGGTGAGCATCGCTATCGAAAAAATGACCGATCTAGGATTGGTCACGACAAGCTCACATAGCACTCCAACACCTGCCCCTAAACCTTTTGTCAACCCATGCCATGATGCCCTGAAGCCGACTGGAGTTTCCACCGGCGAAGGTAGCGCGATCGTAGAGCTGACGCTTCGCGGGCGTCAGCGGGCCGCGGATGTCATTCGCCGCCACCGCCTAGCCGAACGGCTCTTCACCGATAGTCTGGCTTTGGACAGCGAGTCGGAGATAGAACAGCAGGCCTGCAAGTTCGAACATATTCTCTCTCCCGAAGCTACCGACAAGATTTGCACATTCCTGGGACATCCGCGAACCTGCCCGCACGGCGCCCCCATTCCTCCGGGACCATGCTGCGGCCGAAGCAGTCCGGAACTGGCCGGGGCCTTTCGAGCCAAGTCGGATCGCGTTAGCTGACCTAATGACCCTCCGCCGCCCCGCCATTGGCGTATTCGATTCAGGTTTTGGCGGCCTAACCGTCCTTAAAGCTCTACTTGAGCTTATCCCCGATTCCGATTACTTTTACTTTGGCGATACGGCACGCCTCCCCTATGGCTCGAAGTCCGCCGAAACCGTCGCCAAATATGCCGTGGATGCAACTCAATATCTCGAGCAGCAGGGTGCTCAATTATTAGTCGTTGCATGCAACACAGCGACGGCGTTGGCCTTAAATAAAATAGAAGCGCACTCCGGAGTGCCAGTGGTTGGAGTAATAGAGCCAGGCGCGGAGAGCGCCTCGAAAGAGACCAAAAATCGCAAAGTCGTTGTGATCGGCACCGAAGCAACCATCAGCAGCCACGCTTACCACAAGGCGCTGGAGAAAAGGTCAATCGAGACTAGAGAGAAAGCCTGCCCTCTGCTGGTACCGCTTGTAGAAGAAGGGTGGATTGACAACGCCGTAACCGAGCAAGTCGCCCGCATCTATCTCAACGAAGCGTTTGCTGATGGATTCGAAAACGGAGATACGCTGGTTCTGGGATGCACGCACTATCCGCTGATAAGACGTGTGCTGCGAAAAGTGGCTCCTGAGCACGTTGCGATTGTTGACTCCGCGCAATCCACTGCACAAGTCGTGAAAGACATGCTCGGGAACACCTTCATCTCAAAGGCCACAGGAGAAGAGCGTCGCAAAATGCCGCGGCTGAAATTCTTCGCCACTGATTCGGTTAGTAAATTCAGGACTCTCGGAGCGCGCTTTTTGGGACGCGAGATCGAAGACGTACATCACATAGATCTAGAGGAATAATTAATCTGAAGGAATTGCTGTGAGGGAATAATCTCGGCGCGAAAGGATGCCAGACGATCAGTAGAGATTGAAACT
>JBOGLB010000427.1:0-4978 GCA_050745965.1 Terriglobales bacterium
GTTTCTACCTGGTAGCCCTCCATTTCGAGCAGGGTTTGCAGCGACTCCCGAATGGCGGCTTCGTCATCAATTATCAGAACGGAGCCGGTCGAAAGCGGCGACGGTTCACCTAAATTGGAATGAGGCATTACCGCCACTTCAGACATTAACTGCCTTCTTCATCATAGGGAAGTCGAGGGTGAATGTGGTTCCCTGCCCGGGACTGCTTTCCACGCGAATCTGTCCGGCATGCTCTTGAATGATCCCGTAAGTGACGGAGAGACCCAATCCAGTTCCCCGGCTTTGCCCCTCGGCAGGAGCGGCTTTGGTAGTGAAGAATGGGTCGTAAATGCGGCGGATGTGCTCCTGAGCGATGCCGCTACCCGTGTCGGATACCACGATTGAAACGTTGGAGCCATTCGAAGTCGCAACCCGAAGGGTGCCTCCATTCGGCATGGCGTCCCGGGCGTTCAGAAACAAATTCAGAAACACCTGTTGCAGCCTGCCGACATTCCCATAGATGGGCGGTAAATGGTTGGCGAATTCATCCTGCACCTGGATCTTTGCGGTTTTGAACTGATGCTCCAGCAGCGCGAGGGTGTCGAGAATGATGGTGGTTACGTCCACGCTGGTGAATTCCGCGCCGCTGGTGCGGGAAAAATTCAGCAAATTATTTACTATCTCGGACGCGCGGAACGTCTGGCGAGTGATTTTTTCCATCAGGCCGCTTTTTTGCGGGTCGCCTTGAAGCTGCTTCGAGAGCATCTGGGCGTAGGAAGAGATCACGGCCAGGGGAGTATTGACTTCATGCGCGACTCCGGCGGCAAGCAGGCCAATGGAAGAAAGCTTATCGGCTTGCGAGAGCTGGGACTCCAGCTCAACGCGCTCGGTGATGTCGTCCATGATAATCAGGCGGCCAATCACATTAAATTTCTTCGTTACCAGCGGCGCGATGGCGACATTCACGACGCGGCTTTCTCCCGTCGGCGTACCCAGGCGGAACTTGTAAAGATTGTGAATGCCGGGGCTTTGCCGCACACGGTAGAACTCTTCAACGAACGCGACAGGGAAGACCTCGCTCAATGGGCGAGTCATCGCCTGCCAGCGTGGCAGCGCGTACATCACTTCCATTTGCGAGTTCCACGACTCGATGCGGTCGGCCAAATCCACGGCCATCACGCCCACATTGATTGACTCGACGATGTTCTCGTTAAAGTCTTTCAGCCGCTCGTATTCGGAAACCTTTTGCTCCAGCGATGCGTAGAGCCGCGCGTTCTGAATTGCGATTCCCAGAGATCCTGCCAACGTTTCCAGCAGTTCAACGTCTTCGCTGGAAAGAAAGTCGCCTTCAATGGTTTTGCCCAGGCCAATGACCGCGATTGTCTGCTTGCGGGCGCGGCAACTGATGTAATAATTCAGGTCTAGTTTTGCGATAGTTGCCTGGGCAGTCGCAGTTTCGCGCGGAACCTGATGCGTGTTATCAAAAAACAAATGCCCTGATTCCGTCTCGGGCCGGGAGGCAGCCAGGAAACTCAAGTCAAGGCCACCGGTCTGCGTTATTCCGAAGGACTTGGCGAGCACGAATCGCGTTTCTTTTTCACCGGTCGAAAGGAAAATGGCCATCCGGTCCACGACCAGGGTGCGCGACAGCCGGTCCACGACCGAACTTAACATCTTGTCGAGATCGGTCTCGGCGTTCAATTCGCGGGCGAACTCGATTAAGGTCTTTCGGTAGTCATAGCGGGCGCGGTAGAAAAATTGATCAATTCGCACCTGTATCCATTTGCGTACAGGATCGAACAAGAATGCCGTCACCACGATCGCGAGCGTGAGGCCAATGGGTCCTGAACTCGGTATCCGGGCGTGCACCAATTCCGCGACCGCAGCCACAACCGCGAAGTAACTTCCCGCAATCGTTCCGGCCGCAAGGGTGTAAACCATGCCTCTCTTGAAGATCAGATCAACATCCATCAAGCGATAGCGGAAGATTGCGTATCCAAAGGTCAGCGGCAGTATTCCCAGAGAGAGCACAGAAACCTTCATGCCCGCGTTCTGAGAGCTTCCTAAAATGTACGGCACGACGTAAAACAAAGTGAATGGGGTGATGGCAAGGATTGTGCCGCGTGTCACCCACTTCAACTGCTGCCGCAGAATCGGCGTGCTGGCGCGGCGGTAGCTGTACCACAAGACTCCGGCGGAAATCACGAAATACAGCGCCAGATACCCCATCTGCAAACGATCGAGATTCCAGCGCAGGCTTTCGCTGGCCTGCAAAAATCTGAGCGCCAGAATGTGCCGGACTAATAAAATCAGTCCGGGAATGTAAATGAGGGCGAGCGCCAAGGCACGCTTTTGCAGCCAGTGCCGCTTTTCCGGGAAAGTTAGAACAAAATGGAGAAACAACGCTGGCTGAAGCAGGCCGGCAACGACATTGCTCCAATAGATTGTCCAATCGAACTGGTTAAATTTGCCGGTGTATTTAAAAGAGTAAAAGATAAACGACACCAGGCAGAAAATATAGAAGTGCATCGAACCTGGCGCGGTCCATCGGCGCAGCAAGACATAAATCCCAATTCCGAGGTAAATGAGGGCGATAAGACGTAGCCAGTAATCCAGGGACTTTTCCGCTGGAACCAGAATGACAACTGCATCAACCGGCACCGATTTGCGAACCAGCGAGTAGGTTGCCTTAGACCAGATTCCAACACGGTACATTTCGCGCACTTGACCAGCGACGTTATGTACCGGATCCTGGTTGATGGCAACCAGTGAATCGCCCTGCTTTATCCCCGCCTTCGCGCTTGGCCCACTGTCCTCGACCCGGTCTGCCACGAGATTGCCACCGTGCTCGACCCACCAGGTTCCGTCATAAGGGACTTGAAAATTGTGCTCTTTCTGGAAGTTGATCGCGGCTAAAACTATGGCGGCCGCTGTCAGCAGAAAAAGCAATATGGCGGGACGAATTTGGAAATCTCTGCTCATTGACGCGGCAGGCATCGGGGACACACGAGTTCCCCGCCTGCCATGCTGCACGTTCCCTGCCACCGGGTCAGCCATAGAGAGTTCGCTAACTTTATATCAATAAAAGGCTTCCCCAATTATAAAAGCAAGGCGAATGAGAAGCTATGTTTTATGGAATGGTTATGTGGATTTTGGTAAGTGCTTGCAGATGCAGTGCTTGGAGGGGAGATTTTTCAAAAGTCACCCTAGCGTGCCGCCAACTGTCCTGGCACGTGGCAACGCTGATCTGCAAAGAGAAGCCCTTGATCTCAGAGCTTTTACGGCCGACGCGCGAAGAATACGCGGACTGTTCGGTCAGGATTAGCTGGCGGTCGTTTTTTTCTTTTCCCGGACGACACGCTCACTCAAAGGCGGGCGACGGCGCACTTCACGCAACGTTTCGACATCCAGTTCAAGTTCGGCGATATGGCGGCGGATGGTGTTGCGGTGCACACCCAATTTCTTCGCAGCCTTCACTTGATTCGCGTTTTGCTCCCGCAAGACCGTGGTCAGGAATGCCTTCTGAAATTCGCGAACTGCCTCGGAATATCGAATGCCATCCCTGTACATTTGCAAAACAAGTTTTTCAAGTTGTTCCTTCACAGGATCCCTAGGAAAGCCGTTGGCAAAAATAAAGGCTGTGACATTGGTTATGCTCTAGCCGCCTGCTCCGGTGAAGAAGCCAGCAGCGTGGACGCATGTACCGTCACAGCCGTTTGATGTGATCACTGCTTTCGCGGTCTCGAATCTCAACTATTTCTTGCGAAATCGTCGGTTTCCGGGAGTCCGGCAGGTTACCCTGCCGATCTAATCACTCAGCTTACTTCGTACTGGCGAAATTTTATTTAAGCCAGCCTTTTCAGCCGTCGACGGATGCGAAGTTAAACAACTATGTGACGATTGTCAATGCCGCTTTTCAGTGCAACCGTCGAAACAAGAACGCAAGAAAACGCCCTGCGCAACGCATTGAATTGTGAATGTTTAGTGAATGGCTGATTAAATCATGTCGTCTTTTGCACAAGAGTATTCACAGGTGAGCACGCGACGGGACGAACCAAGTAAGAGTCTTGACGCGGAAATTCTATTCAGGCATGGTTGTTGCAAGTATTTCATGTTTGATCTCGTCGCTTACGTTGACGGTGGCTCGCTGGGAAATCCTGGGCCCTCCGGAATTGGAGTGATCGTTGACGGCGACACCGCTGGTCCGGTTCGCATTGCGAAGGGCATCGGACATCAGGATAGCAACGTCGCTGAATATGTCGCCCTGATGGAAGCGTTGCAGTGCGCCCTGTCCCTGAATGCGCGCCGGCTCCACGTTTATTCCGACTCCGAAGTGGTCGTGAAGCAGATGACGGGCGAGTACAAGTGCCGCACTCCCCGCCTTTATTCGCTAAATTGGACTTGCCGCAAATTGGCCCGCTCGCTCGCATTTTCAATATCCCACGTCCGCCGGGACAAAAATGCCGAGGCCAATACCCTGGCGAATCTAGGCGCCCGCAATACCTTCGATCCCCGCTGATCTACGAAAACGATGAAAACGAAGCACCGAAATAACCGGCTTGATAAAGTGTCCGCAATTGATTTCCGGCCTGCGCCAGCATCAATCGCACCCCGGTCGAATCGTTATCTTGAATTCGCAGTCATGGATGCGCGGTGTCCAGTTGTTACGGCCCAATAGTACATCCACTGCTCACGAATCCCATTGACTCGCTCAATGAGCTCACGACTCGGTTTTTTCCCATGCTCGACAACGACGACCATGCCGGTATTGAAACGTCTCTGCGAGTGTTCAACATCAGGTAGGCGCGGGCCCTCGCTGGCGATGACGTCCTGAATGGTCACCTTGGTTCGGTCGGCTTTGAATACTGGGTGACCGTTCGCGTCCTTGCCATCCGGCACAAGGTTTTTCAAAATGAAAAAGTCCGGAACTTCGGCAGGCGCTATCAATCCCATCAGATACAGGTCGAGGTATGAATATCCCGTCGCCGGAACATAGTAG
>JBOGLB010000428.1:0-5449 GCA_050745965.1 Terriglobales bacterium
CCTTCCGGCCCCGCCGGGGCCTGGAAACGGCGAAATCCCGTTGTGAGCGGTCTCGTTGGAACCTTGTCCAGATGCGTTTGTTTTCGCGCCCGGTGCTTGCCCTGAGGTGCTGCTTCCCGGGCCGCTGCCGTTGCCGATGCCTTCCCCTCCGCCAGCCCCGCCGAGACCGGCGCGGGGGCCTCCAGAGGGTGACATCGCTAGGGACCCCGCCGATCCATTGCTGGGAGAGCCGACCTTCGGCCCGGGTCGGGCAGAAAGCACGATTCCGCTTGCAAGGGCCGGGGAAGGCGGCACAACCGACTCCGCCATGGTCTGCGGACCCCGCTTTTCCTGGCCGTTGGTACCTAAACCAGTGCCAGCGGACGGCGAAGGCTGAACCACTGAAATCTTCCCAGACAATCTATTTGCCCGGCGATCCATTAAAGATCCGTTCAACTGTGCCGGCGGCGGAACGACTCCATCCTGCCCCAAGCTCTTCGCCGGTCCGCGCGCAAATGAGGCATTGCTGATTTGAGAAGGTGGGCCGACCACGGCATTGTTCACCGTCACCCCATGCCGTCGGGCGGACAACACATTGTTTACTTGGCTGGCGGGGGCGACTGCGGCGACATTGCCCACACCGACCGCTCGCCGGTCGGGTAACACATCGGCAGCCTGAGGCGCTGGAGGCACCACAGTCTGCTTTCTCAAGTCTCCTGCAGGGAACCCGGAGTCAGTTCTAATCTCCCGAGCTGATGGAGCAGGCGGGACGACGCTGGATTGCGGCAAAGATGGTTGTGAATGAAGACTCGCGATTTCGTTTGGAGCCGAAGCGGGAGGTGGTACTACGTTTTCGCGCGAATCGTAAGCGCGACTCGGTTGGCGCCCGGTCAAATCATTGGCGACCTGCGGAGCAGGGGGCACCGCAGTCTGGCTTCTCAAGTCTCCCGCGCCGGACCTCGCGTCAGTTCTAATTTGCCGCTCTGATGGCGCGGGAGGTACGACGAGAGATTGTGGCAGAGTCAGTTGTGGATGCAAAATCGTGACTTCTTGTGGAGCAGAAACTGGAGGCGGCACCACGCTTTCATGCGATTCGTAAGCACGACGCGAGTTCAGTTCATGGCGCAACGAGTTTGGAGTCGGCGCAACCACTCGAGCGTCCATATCTGGCGCGCTGCGGGGGCCTTGATCCTGGATTGTCGCGGGAGGGGGGATAGCCGTAACCGGCATTTCCGCGTGTCGCAAAGAAGATTCCAATCCCTTGTCAGGCGGAGGCCCGGGGAGGCTCTTATAAGCCAGCAGATTCGCAACCGCAGAATTAGAGCTTGGAAGGTTAAGTTTGGGGGCGTCAACAACCTGTTCTTTTAGCGAGGGACCTCTGGCGACTCTAATGACTTGCGTGGCATGGTGGCCCTCCCTTCCGCCTGGACGACCAGAGTTACCGGCGCGCGCGCCGCCTGAGTCTTCAGTTCTGGGAAGTTCGTCCCCGGAAAAATAAATTACGTCGTACTTGGGAGGCGGAGCCGGCTGGAACGCTTGCATGCTGCGAAGTTTTGGAGGCAGAAGTATGAGGGCCGTCACCAAAACGGCTTCCACTACAAGGACAACCAACATGTCTCGACCAGGAAAAAGTCCGCTGTATGTTTCTGCCGCGAGCGGCTCAGCCGAGCGGCTCAATGCCGGGCGAATGGAAGTAACGAATTCTTCCCAGGGAGAAGACCATTCCACCAGAAGTTTTAGTTCATCATTCATGCGTGTACAGGCTGTGGGGCCTTTCCCAGAGTGATCTCAACCTCGTCTCCGATAGTGGTTCCGGTCGCTTTCAAAGTGTTTTCCGGAAGTTCTAGGACGGAACTGGTTTTCATGCTAACCGGCGCCATCCGCCATGGCCTTAGATTGTGAGCTATGTAAATGATAGTTTTCTCTTTGTCGAGATAGGCCACATCAATGGGGAATCTCATTACGAAGGTGTGCACTCCGTGGGAAGGGAAAATCCACAGCCCACGGCCGGGAGGAAAGACCGCCGGGTCCGAGCCCATCAAACCACGCAGTCTTGACCAATACGTGTCCGCGACCGAAAGCTGTGTCGCCAAATATGACCGACGGCTGCGATTGAAGGCGTATCCTGTGGGGCCCTGCATCACTACTCCTGATTCAATGTTCTTTAATCACAAACTTCCTGGGGGAGTTTATGGATGCGTGGTGTTCTCAATGTCCAGCCTCTGGAGCCAATGTGCGAACCAGTTGGATGATGGCTGGACCGAGGGTCACAAAAATAATAGAAGGCAAAATAAACAGCACGAGTGGCAAAACCATTTTTATGGTTGTCTTTGCCGCTTGCTCTTCGGCACGTTGTCGTCTCTCGGTACGCAGGGAATCAGAATGGACTCGTAGAGCCTGAGCCACGCTGGTTCCGAAACGGTCAGTTTGCACTAACGTCGCAACGAGCGACCGGATGTCGTCCACACCAGTGCGCGCAGTAAGGTTCCGCAACGCTTCCGCTCGCGGTTTCCCGGCGCGCATTTCCAGATTGACCATGTGGAATTCGTCGCTGAGTTCTCGATGAGCATGCCGAAGATCCTCACCGACTCGCATCAATGCCTGGTCAAGCGCCAATCCAGCTTCAACGCAAATCACGGTCAGGTCCAGGGCATCTGGTAATCCAAGCGTGATGCGCTGTTGGCGTTGCCGTATCATGCGTTTCAAAGCAAATCGCGGCAGAAAAAACCCGAACGCCGCAACGCTGATCATCAGGGGAATGGATTTTGCGCCGCTAAAGGCAATCACCATCACGAATCCGACGAAAGCAAGAAGGACCCTGCTCCCGACGTATATGGTGAGATGCCTGCGGTCTCGATATCCAGCCTGAATCAACCATTGCCGCGCGCGGGATACTTCGGATGGCGATAACGGAATTGCCCTGCTAAGAGGGTCCAGCGCTTGCTCTAGCCGCTCCTTGAAGGCGGGTTTTTGTTTCTGCGTTTTTTGTCCACCTAGCGAACGCAGCCGTGAGCCCAGCACTGACGACGGGGCATAGGCCGCGGCGCCAAAGGAAAACACTGCCAAGGCTACTGTCAAGAACAATAAGACCGCTAATATGGCTGCCATGCTTAAACCTGAATGCGAATGATTTTGCGAATCACGAAATATCCGATCGTCTGCAATGTAAGCCCTGCGACAATGAGAGTGTGCCCGATGGGGTCCGCAAACAGCGGCCGGATAAAGTCCGGGTTCATTGCCAGCATCACAATCACAATAACCGGCGGCATCCCCATAAGAAGCATCATGGTAAGCCGCCCTTGCGCTGTATATACGCGCACCTGACGCATAATCTTGAAACGCTCGCGAATCATGTACGACAGGTTGTCCAGAATTTCCGCGAGATTGCCGCCAGTTTCGCGCTGCAACATCACTGCGGTCACAAAGAACTTTACGTCAACCAACGGAACTCTTTCCGTAAGATTCAGCAGGGCGTCCCGCACTGGCAACCCGAATTTCTGCTCTTCAAATAACTTGCGGAATTCAGAAGCAATCGGCTCCGACAATTCATTGGCAATCAATTCCAGCGCCGTGGTAAAGGCGTGTCCAGCGCGGACGGCTCGGGTCAGAGTGTCAATCGCCTCCGGAAAAAGTTCCTCAAATTTGCGAAACCTTCTGCCGCGCATGTAGGAAGCATACGAGTATGGGAGAATTCCTCCAAAAACGATTCCCATGAAGACAAAGAGTGCGGATTGCCGTCCCGCCAGGGAGGATGTCAGAAGTAATGCCATTCCGCCTACGACAATGGCGCTGATCATGCATAACATCAGAATGTTGCCGGCGCGAATTCCAAGGTCCGCCTGCTCCAGCATGGTTTGAAGATTCGATACCTTCACCGAGCGGCGCAACAAATTATCAAATGCCGGTATCCGGCTCAACATCTCGTCCCGCAGCAATGCAAGTTCCTCGCCGGTACTAGGCTCTAAGGCTTTGTCAACGTTTGCTAGGCGCTCGCGAATCAGACGCGCCCGTGCGCTGCGTTGGTCCAGGAGCGCGCCCACAACAAAAGCCGCGAGTGCCACTGTCACGAAAATTATGATTGCTAGCAATGGCAACATGAGTTACTCGATAAAAGGAACAACTAAATCTCCATTCTTGATTCGAACAGTCCCGGCCGGAGATGGAAACCGCCCGTCAGCAGGCGTTCAGAGAAGTTCGGTTTTACCCCCGTAGCGCGGAACGCGCCCTTTACTTTGCCGTTCTCGTCAATTCCCTTCCGCTCGAACACGAAGATGTCCTGCATGGCGATGACGTCCCCCTCCATGCCCATTACCTCTGAAATTGTTATTACTTTGCGGGTGCCGTCCACCATACGCGCGATCTGCACCACGCCGTGAATGCCCGACGCGATTTGCTGGCGCATCGCACGTTCCGGAATATTTAAGTTGGCCATGGAAAACATGCTCTCGAGTCGCGATAACGCGTCTCGCTGTGAATTCGCGTGGACCGTGGTCAGCGAGCCTTCATGGCCCGTATTCATGGCTTGCAGCATGTCAAAAGTTTCTTCGCCGCGAACCTCACCCACAACGATGCGATCAGGACGCATACGCAAACTGTTAATGACGAGTTGCCTCTGCCGCACTGCGCCTTTTCCTTCGATGTTCGGAGCGCGTGTCTCCAGGCGCACCACATGTTCCTGCTTCAACAGAAGCTCTGCCGCGTCTTCGATGGTCACGATGCGCTCTGAATTGGGGATAAACCCCGAGAGCACATTCAGCAACGTAGTCTTTCCAGCGCCCGTGCCACCCGATATCAGGATGTTGAGACGCCCTTTCACCATCGCCGAAAGCAGTTCGAGCATGGCTTCCGTCAGTGTCTTATTTTCAAGCATGTTGCGTGCAGTTACCGGCTCGCGGCCGAAGCGCCGTATGGAAAGGCAGGGTCCATCAATTGCCAGCGGCGGAATGATAGCGTTCACACGAGACCCGTCCGCGAGTCGCGCATCAACCATTGGGGAAGATTCGTCCACGCGGCGGCCCACGCGCGAAACGATGCGGTCAATAATTTGCATCAGGTGCTGATCATCCTTAAAACTCAAACCAGTAGGTTCCAACTTTCCAGCGCGTTCGACGTACACCCGGTTATAGCGGTTCACCAAAATGTCGGTAATCGTCGGATCTTTGAGCAGCGGCTCTAATGGGCCAAGGCCAAAAATCTCATCGAGTATTTCGCGCGCCAGCCTCTCCCGCTCGGCAAAGCTGAGGGGAACCGCCTCGCTGTTTACCGTGTTTCGGATGAGCAGCAATACTTCATCACGCGCGGCATCGCTGGGAGTGCGCCCCAGTTTCTCCAGATCAAGGCGATCAAGAATCTTGCGATGCAGATCCGCTTTTACTTGCTGGTATTCGGTTCTCTCAAAGGTCTGAAGGTTTGCCATGGACTACCTAACCGATTTTGAACATGGACCAGGCGGCGCGCTTTACCTCTATGT
>JBOGLB010000429.1:0-3777 GCA_050745965.1 Terriglobales bacterium
GTCGTTTTTAGTTTCAGGCGGGGTGACATCTATTTGAAGCGAATCCGGCCAGGATGGTCTATGGATTGCAGTTCTCAGAAGGCTTTCGGCAACAGTGTAGCCGGTGCTGCCCGACGGGACGGATTTATCAGACCTGAGTACCTTAAGTCCGCTGGTAAGTTTAGCTTTCTACCTTGCCGCAGAATGTCCGCTTATCCCGGCCATACTCCGCGCAGCCACCCAAGTCTTTCATTCGACATCATACGAATCGTGACAATTAAGACCGGTACCGGGATGTTTCTCGCGGTGTGCTTATGTTATGGCAGTTCCATGGCTCAAACAAACGGGAACTCAGAACTTAAAGCAAACGATTTTGCCCGCAAAATCTTACTAAATGAGGTGAAAGCTGAAGAACAGGACCATACCCATTGGATGTTGAAACTGGAGACTGAAAAACCTCGAGGGAAAGAAGTAGACGAGGTGGTGGAAACGAAATACGCCGATCTTCGACGCCATGAAGTGATCAACGGTCGACCACTCACCCCTAGACAGGAACATGCAGAGGACAAGCGCATACAGAAGCTGATACGTAATCCAGCCATGCTTCGAAAGTCAATGAAGAGCGAAAACGAGGATTCGAATCGAAGCCAGAAGATGCTAAAGATGCTGCCTGATGCGCTGATCTTTAGCTACGGGAAGCGGCAGGGCGATACTGTCGAGCTGCACTTCGAACCAAATCCCAACTTTCGGCCGTCGTCCCATGAAGCTCAGGTTTTCAGAGCCTTGGAAGGAGACATGTTACTAAACGCCAAACAAGGGAGATTGGCGGAAATGAGTGGCCATCTCAAAGGCGAGGTAAAATTCGGAGGTGGTTGGTTGGGACACCTCGACAAGGGCGGTCAGTTCGAAGTAAAACAAACGGAGGTCGCGGCAGGATACTGGGAACTCACGCTGCTCCACGTGAATATGAAAGGCAAGGCTCTTTTCTTCAAGACCATCAATGTGCAGCAAAATGTGCGCCGCAGCAATTTCCGCCGCGTGTCGGATGATCTGACGCTCTCCCAGGCGGCCGACATTCTCCGGCAGCAAACCGTCGCCGTGAACGGTGCTGATCACAAGGTCGATCGTTAGCGCGGTATTGATCTTGTCCGGTTAGGTCTTATCAAAACTGTTGAAGCCTATCAGTCTTCGCGGAATCAGACTTCTTACTTTCCCAAGCATCCCGGTGAAGCGAAAGTCAGAACTGTGTCTTCAGAACAGCGATTCGATGGGGGTCAGGAGCGCGGTGTAATCCGCAGGGCGTACCCTAAATCTCCTTGATGGCGATTGGACTGGTGAATGGTTGGGGAAGTTTGTGCTGACCGGTAAACCCCAAAATCCTACGAGTTACCCGCCACTGTCCGCAGCTTGCCGGGCAGGAAATGATAAGGCGGCCAGGGACCGCTTATCACCAGTTCGCAGTTCTTCAATTGCTTGGCTGCGCTGGTGTAGCGGTTCTGATATTTTTCGACCGCCTTGGAGTCAATGAGATGCGCGATGTCAATCAACATTCCATTGGTATTCACCCGCTTGCAGCTGACTTCTTCTTCGAGCGGATTGAATAGCTTGTGTACTTGTACCGACAAAGCGCGCGCCTTGGTTTGGCGTTCGCGGTCCTTGAAGGCTTTGTCCCGCAACTTCATCAGGTAGTCGCCGCCAACCGTGTCGGGGAGCGGAACGTCCGCGACTGCCTGCCGGAGGGATCCATCGCGAACCAGCAATTTGAGGTGCATTTCGGCTTTGCCACGAAGCTTGGTCACACTCTCGCCAAAGGCTCGCTTATTGGCGCGAACTGCCTGGCGCAGCGCGTCATCGGTGTCGAAAATCGTGCCAAAGCGGAATGGAAGCACTGTGCCGGTGCGGAAACACACGCTCACCACCCGGGCATGTTCAATCACATGCTTTTCTTCGAGTTCGCCGTTTGCGGCCGCCCGGTCATATTCCGTGACAATAACGGCAAAATCGCCACTGGGATAGCTAAGGACGGGAGCGCCATTGACGCCTTGAATGCCTTCCAGCAAGAAAGGACGGCGGCTGCGTGTTCCATTTTGTAGGGCTTGATGCTCAGTAAGGCAGTACGCGTACCACGACATAGGGTCTCTCCGAACCTTGGCTCGAGGCAGAACCCTACCTCGAACGGGGGATAGCTCGTTACGACTCTAGTGCTTAAGGAAGTTTGCAGTGCTTACGACGAGATGGACGCCAATTGCCGCGTCCATGTTGTACTTTACTACGGAGGCGGGAAAAATTGCAACCATTTTGTTGCATCGGTTATGGCGCACTTTTTTTGCCGCAGTTTTCGATTCGCTTTTCCGGCAGTCATGAATGCTATTATGTTGCCTTCGTGATAGTTCTTCTGGAATAGCGGCGCTGCACGGCGCGGCTACTCTTCATGCGTATAAAACGACGCCTCCCAATATTTCTGGCCGTACTGCTGGTTGCCGCGGCAGTCGCATTTCTTGTTGTGCTTCGCAAGCATGCCCCGCCGGAACCCGCCCGCCTTTTGCCCGGCGCTGACGGATTCGCCTACATCAACTTGGACTGGATACGCAGGACCAAGATTATTGCCGAATTGCCGGCCGTTCCCCACGACCCGGAGTATGAACAGTTTATCCAGGAGACAGGATTCCAGTTCGAGCGCGACCTTGATCAGGCGGCCTTCGCTATCCATTATCCCGGGAGTGGCGCCGGGGATTCTCAAGAAGCCAGATTTTCGGAAGTTTTCGTGGGAAAGATTAATGGAGAGCGGTTGCGCGCCTACCTGCATAAAATTTCGGGGTCAGTGGAGACTTACGGTTCGACGGATATTTACGTAATCCCATTAGCAGGGCGCACGCTGAGGGTCGCGATACTTGGGGTGGATACCGTGGCAGCCTCCAACAATAACGATCCTGAAGTCATTCGCGGAATCATCTCGCGGTCACGCAAACTGGCGTCGCCATTCGGTGGTCCTGCGCTGTTGCGGCAATATTACAAACACGTTCCGCTTGGGAGCCTCGCATGGGCAATCCTGCGAACCGGCAGCTCATCTGACGTGGCCCTGGGGTCGCGTCCCCGTGGGATTGATTCGTCTTTCTTATTCTCACACCCCGCCGTGGTAGTCGGTTCGGTGCGATATCTGGTCTCAGTCCATCTCAGAGCCGAAGCATTCACCGGAACTGAAGATGCAGCCCGGCAGGTGACCGAAAAAATTAAGACGTTTTTAAATCTTTTCGGATCGGCGGAAATATCCGTTGGGAGCGGATCGGATCCGGACGTGAAGAAGTTGTTCAGCAGTTTAAAAGTTGAGCAACACAAAGACCGGGCTGTTCTCACCGCCCAGGTGCCAACTAGCTTTATTCGCAAGCTGGTGGCGGAAGCGCCGAATGAAGTTGCGCCCGCGCCGCCGCCGGAGACGCCTGCGCCGAAAACTCGCAAGCCTGTTCAAAAGTGACACAGTCGCTCTTTATGAATGGATATACCAGGTTGCTTCTTGGATCGGGCCGTCATCAAAAAAATCAATCATCTCCGGCTGGAGTATGATCGGTCCATGAATGGCCCCCAATTAAAACTCTTTAAAACCCGGTTTTTTCTCATCGCCCTAGCCTTGGTTCTCACCGGCCTGGCAACGGGTTTGCATAAACTGATCCACTAGTTCGCGCAACATTACCGCGGCTGCTGTTGCTAATTTATTGAAATCAGGGGTACGGCCAGCAATGCTGCGATTATTCCAAGCGCTTTCCATCGAGTGAAGCGCTCCCGCAGAAACCATCGCGCCAG
>JBOGLB010000430.1:0-4874 GCA_050745965.1 Terriglobales bacterium
GATAACGCATTTGGAACCCCCTCTATACCCTGCGATGGGAGCTATGTTACTGGCCAATTTGTCCCCGATATCACCGGTCACTGCGAAGAATAGGAATAGCCCTGTCACGGCAAAGCATAACACTAGGCACACATGTGTGGCATGTGTGCCAACCCGTTTAATGCCCTCCTGAGCGCCTCGAAGGCCGCCGCTGCCCGCGCCAGGAAAGCCAAACAGAAGCCAAAAAATTAAGGAAGCTTGAAATTAACCGTGACTTGAGTTTGGAATTCCGCCGGCTGCCCCATGGATAAAAACGGCTTGAACCTCCACTGCACCACGGCGTCGGCTGCCGCCGCTGCCAATTTCGGATCCCCGCTCACGACTTGAACCTGCTGTACACCTCCATCTTTCCCCACCAGAACCTTCAGCAGCACCGCACCTTGAATGCGTTGTTTTCTCGCAAGCTCCGGATAACTCGGTTGGACGCGGGAAATCACATACTGGCTCGCGGCTTCCGGCGTTAGAAGCTCCGTCTTTCCCGTCGGAATGATTGCCGGGGAAATGATCGTCGAGGGACTCGTTGCTGCACCAACCGGCTTACTGTTGCTCCTTCGAGGGCGAATTTGAGGTCGCGGAACTTCACGAAATATGACCTTCCCGTTCTGGTAAACGATTAAACCTCCACTTGGATTTTCTTCCGGCTTCGCTTTCGGCTGCGATGAATCCGCCGTCGTCGCGCGAGAAGGGATGGCCTGTTGCGCAGGACTCGCAGTGCCTGAAGCAAGATTCCCAAGGCCTCGAATTTTCTCTTTTGCGGTTTGCGCTCTGGCGGTCAAGCGGACCGGGTTGCGAATCGCAACTCTATGCCTGTCAGCTAGCCCGATCATCCACCCTAAAACTAATGCCGCAATGATCACCGCTGCCGTCAACACTACTGTCCCACGATCCGACAGTCGAGATTTCGCGCTGCCGATACGCGCCTCCAAGGGGCGCGTACCCTCACGAATGTGCTCAATGCCGGGAGCAGGCCCTGCTTTTGGGTAAATCGCAGCTTCATCGGCGGATTCAATCGTGTTCACAATGCGCGTGCAAAAACTTATCAAAATCTCAACATCCTGATCCCTGAAGTGATTGGGATTGGCGGAGAAAGCTTCCAGCAAGCCGACGACATCTCCGTTCTTCAGCACTACCGGAGCCATAAGAATCGAGCGGACCCGCAGGATCCGGCATGCTGCGCAGTCCACTCTGGAATCCATTTCGGTGTCATCGCAACGTTGCACCGACTTTGTCCGCAAACAAAGTCCCGAGAGTCCTGAATAAGGATCGAGGCGAAGGCCCAAATCCGGTGCGGCGCCGGTTGTTGCCCGGCATACCAGTTCCCCCGAACGTGTGAGCGCAACGGCAACTCCGGTGGCTCCCGTGGACAAGCGAACTTGTTCGACAATCTCATGCAGCACCAGATCAAGTGCGAGATCAGTCGAGGAAGCGCCGCCGCCGGCGGCCGAGAGAGTGCTCGCTATTTGAGATAGAGATGTTCCAGATTTCGGCCCCGCGGGCGTATCGCCACCCGATTCCTTATGCATACTGCCCAGCAGCGAGTAATCAAAAGGATCGGGCCGGAACCTCAAACGATTTTGCATACTAATACCGCGCGAATAATCCTGGCTCCAAGATTACACGCTATTTGAGCGGAGTCTCCCGCGAAAGCACCGCCTTGTCAATACGTAATGGAGCAACTGCCAGAACGGCACTGTGCCAGCCTTTGAAATTTTTGGGGACCTACATTTATTGGGATCTTTCCTCCGCGATTTGCATCCGGCGGCGGGGTCATGTTCTGATGACAATCTTTGACTAGCAAGTCGATGGATTCATCAGCCAGACAATCAGTAACCGGTTCGTCGAGTACCGGTCAATTGCACGCGGTTGCTGCCAGCTTTCTTGGCTGGACGCTCGACGCTTTTGACTTCTTCGTGCTCGTATTTCTCGTTGACACGCTGGCGGCTCATTTTCGCGTCTCTAAAGCTGCAATCATCTGGACAATCACCGCAACCCTCGCGATGCGTCCCGTGGGCGCGCTCGTGTTCGGATTCCTGGCCGACCGCTACGGCCGCCGCAGGCCGCTTATGGCGAACGTGTTGTTTTTTTCCACCATCGAATTGCTCTGTGGCTTCGCCCCTAATTACACAGTCTTCCTGATCCTGCGCGCAATTTACGGAGTTGGAATGGGCGGAGAGTGGGGCGTGGGAGCATCCCTTGCAATGGAAAGCGCGCCCCGCAAATGGCGCGGGATCTTCTCAGGCATTTTGCAAAGTGGTTATTCCATCGGCTATCTGCTCGCGGCCGTGGCGGCCCGGTTTGTACTGCCTGCGTGGGGATGGCGCGCCATGTTCTGGGTTGGAGGCGCCCCCGCACTTCTGACTTTATATATCCGATATCGTGTGCCCGAATCGTCTGCCTGGAAAGAACGTCACGAGTCTTCGTTCGCCGCTCTTCTGCGCGCGACCGCGCGTCATTGGAAAAGTTTGGCTTACCTTACCTTGCTCATGACATTCATGATGTTTCTCTCGCATGGAACGCAGGACCTATATCCCGATTTCTTAAAGTCAGTCCACCGTCTCACTCCCTCCGTGGTTTCTTACGTGGCAATGCTGTATAACATCGGCGCGGTCTTGGGTTCCATAATTTTCGGTCACATTTCAGAGCGCCTGGGACGCCGCTACACCATGATCGCGGCGCTGATGCTATGTTTTCTGATGATTCCCGCCTGGGCGTTCGGTGATTCGCTGATCGTGTTGGCGGCCGGCGCCTTTGCGATGCAGGCTGGAGTGCAAGGGACATGGGGTATCATCCCGGCCCACCTGAATGAGCTTTCGCCGGATACGCTTCGAGGCATGGTCCCAGGCTTTGCATATCAGCTTGGCATTCTGCTCGCCGCAGGCACCGGGACCATCGAGTACGCGCTGCGCGATCATCTGGGATACAGTTGGGCGTTAGCCAGCTTCGAAATTGCGAATATTCTGTTACTGGTCGTGGTGATTGCGCTGGGCTCTGAGAACAAGGGACGAAGCTTTGCAACGATAGATGGCTAACCGGGAACCGGCGTTCCCATTTCTGCGGAATTTCGAAATGCCGGATTTCTCCGGTGCGCGGGCTGAAGGAAAGCTGTTACAGTAACTTTTTAAGCAATGGGGTTTCCCCCATTCGGAGAGAATAACGCTTGAAAATCGCCGTAGTTGGCTCAGGATATGTGGGCTTGGTCGCGGGAGCCTGTTTTGCCGATCTCGGCCACGACGTTATCCTCGTGGACAACGATCGAAAAAAACTTGCCGCGTTGCGCGAGGGCCAGGTCCCGATTCATGAAAATTTCCTTCCAGAATTGCTGGAACGCCACCGCGGGCATCGCCTCACTTTCTCCGATGATCTTGGCGCCGCGGTTCGCGCCAGCGCGGTAATCTTCATTGCGGTCGGCACGCCGCCTACGGAGCAAGGAGAGGCTGACCTCTCTTATGTCGAATCGGTGGCCCGGAGTATTTCAAGCGCTATCAATGGCTATAAGATTGTCGTGGAAAAGAGCACCGTTCCGGTTTACACCAGCAACTGGATCCGCAAAATCATTTTGCGCAATGCGACCGCTCCCGATGAATTCGACGTCGCTTCAAATCCTGAATTCCTGCGCGAAGGTACGGCCGTCACTGATTTTCTCTTCCCCGATCGAATCGTTCTCGGTGCCGACAATGAACGCTGTGCTGCCGTCCTCGCCGAAATCTACGAGCCGCTGACCGGCGGTAGTTATTATCGTCGTCAGGACGCAATTCCTCAGCCCGACCGCGCTCGCATCCCGCCTCCTCTGATCGTTACCAGTGCCAAGAGCGCGGAGCTTATCAAACACGCCTCCAATGCTTTTCTTGCCATGAAGATATCCTTCATCAATGCCGTGGCGTCAATCTGTGACACAGTAGGAGGGAATATTCAGCAGGTCTGCCAGGGAATGGGCACGGACAGCCGTATCGGCGCGCGATTCCTGAATCCTGGAATTGGCTATGGCGGCTCCTGCTTTCCTAAAGATCTAATGGCGTTCCGCGCGGTGGCCCGCGAATGTGGATACGATTTCCGCCTGCTCGATGAAGTAATGCGGATTAATGAAGATCAGCGCAAGCGTTTCATTCGTACCGTTCGTACGGCTCTTTGGACTCTTCGAGGCAAACGCCTCGCCGTGTTGGGGCTTGCTTTCAAAGGTGGGACTGACGACGTGCGTGAGTCTCCGGCTATTCTCCTCGTCCAATCGCTGCTTCAGGAGGGTTGCCAGATCTCCGCTTATGATCCCGCGGCGCATGGCCGGGCGCGACAAATTCTTGGCGACAGCATTGAGTATGCGAATAGCGCCTACGAAGCGGCAAAAGACGCAGACGCCTTGCTGATACTGACGGAGTGGGAAGAATTCGCCTCCCTCGACCTCCCAAGACTGCGTGATGCACTCAAATATCCGATCGTCATTGATGGCCGCAATCTTTATGAACCTGCGGCAATGTCGGCTGTTGGCTTCACCTACTACAGCGTCGGACGGCCATCCGCTTCTCCTGAAAGCCAACCGGCCGCCATTCCAGTCCAAAAGCAGAATTAATCTATGATCTCAAAACGCGCCTTGGTCACCGGCGGCGCCGGATTTCTCGGGTCCCACTTATGCGATGCGTTATTGGCCGAAGGCTATTCGGTCATTGCCGTGGATAACCTTCTCACTGGAAGGCAAAGTAATCTCGAACACCTGCGCACCGAAACCCGTTTCGAATTCCAACAACTGTACATCAACCAGCCATTTGATTGCGGAAAGGTGGACTACATCTTCCATTTCGCATGTCCTGCAAGCCCGGTGGATTACATGGAACATGGAATTGAAA
>JBOGLB010000431.1:0-3185 GCA_050745965.1 Terriglobales bacterium
GTTGGAACGAACGACTGGGCTGCAAGGTTGTAAACCTCGTCAGGCTGTGATCTCTGCAGGGCGGTAATAAGCGAACTCTGGTCGAGAAGATCCCCGGGAATCAATTCAATCTTGTCTTGCAGGTGATTAATCCGCTCGAAGTTGATCGTGCTGCTTCGTCGCACCAGTCCGGACACTTGGTAGCCCTTTTCCAGCAAAAACTCAGCTAAGTAAGAACCATCCTGACCGGTAATGCCGGTGATTAATGCTTTACGCTGCATGGGCCTCAAGATTTTTCACGAAAGTGAAAGGATTTTAGCATGGAAAGATTCTTATAGTCCGCGCAGGCTACGGATCGCGAGGCGCAAGACACTCGCGACAACGCCGCCTATGATTTAGCGACGCGCCGGTATATTTCGACCGTTTCCGCCGCCATCCGCTGCCAACTAAACTTAGCGGCCTGAATCAAACCTTTCTCGCGAAGTTCTTTGGCGATGGATGGATTCCCTAGAACCGTCTCAATGGCATCGGCCATCGCTCGCACATCAAGCGTGGGCACCAATATGGCCGCGTTTCCCGCAACCTCCGGGATGCTCGAATTGTTGCTGGCGACAACCGGAGTTCCGGCCGCCATGCTCTCCAGTATTGGGAGCCCGAAGCCCTCATATAGAGTTGGCATCACCAGCAAGCTTGCTTGTGCATAGAGTCCTGGAACCTGTTCATCCGGAACGTGGCCGACAAGCAGGACGATTTCCTGCAAGCTGAAATTCCGGATAGTTTCGTGAACCTCCGCACATCCAGGAAAGCTCTGGGTTTCTGAACCGGCAAGGACGACCTGACGGTTTCTCCATTTTCCCTTTGATCGCAAATGCGCGACGGCTCCCAACAAAGTGGGTATATTCTTTCGCGCCACTAGCGTCCCAACATGCAAAACATAGCCCTCCCGCAATCCCATGGTGGCTGCCCACGCAGGGTCTAGTCGGGCCGCCGGGTGGATTCTGGAATGGTCCATGCCGTTGTAAACGACATGAACCTTATTGGGAGTGACATTGTAGAATCTCAGCAAGTCTTGCTTCGTATATTCGGATATGCAGATTACAGCGGAAACCGCTCGCAATATAGACGGCATACGCGATGCAACATACCGTCGCCATCTAGATGGAAAATGTTCCGGAAATAGGATAAACGTCAGGTCATGAATCGTAACAACGCTGGGGCAGGGGGCGCTCACTGGCACAACGAAAGCGGGTCCATGCAACACATCAATCGGCTGCTCCCGAAGAAGCCGAGGAAAGCTGGAATGACTCCAATAGCGGTTTGCGGCACTGCGAATCGCTCGGGCGAAGAAACCGGTGTGACCGTTTGCTATATTGGATCCATTGAATACTTCCAAATCCAGATTAGGCGCGGCCCGTAGTTCCCTGATGAGATGGGATGCGTACACGCCTGTTCCTGTTAAATTTCTGCGAGTAAGCGAATTGTCGAAGGCTACACGAAGGCGGCGACTGCTCATTTTTTGCGGATAGTAGATTCACTAGTATATCCAAAGTTGCGGCGGAAGCCTTGTACCCGGTTTCGAAAGTAGCGCTACCGTCCCCGGGACAAACTTGTTTTAGTCGAATTAAGAAAAATCTTGTTCAGACACCAAGAACTCAAATATTACGGTTTCGGAATTAAGGCAGGGGTGTCAAACCTGCTTAAGAACCGATTACATCTGGGGTTGAGGAAAACTATCGGGAAAATAACTCAGCCGATCAACGCCTATACGCGATTTCCCGAATACTATTATTTCGAGCAGGCAATTAGTGAATATTTGCTAACAATCGAGACCGAAAGGCCGTTGCGGGTTCTTGATGTCGGAAGCCCCAAAATGTTTGGGCTTCAGTTGGCATTTAGCAGGCGTTGTCAGGTAAATCTGACGGATATCAGCGATTTGAATGTTGATGAATATCGCGTCATGTGGCGAGCTCTGAAGCCAAATGCGAAGGGGGAGGCGGCATTCCTTTTGCAGGACGCGCGCTCTTTGCAATTTGCGGAAAATGAGTTCGACATAGTCTTCTCGATGTCGGTCATTGAACACATTGAAGGGGAATCTGGGGATTCGGCAGCGGTGCAGGAATTGCTTCGCGTCTTGAAGCCCGGGGGGCTACTCATCCTGAGCGTGCCGTTCGGATCTAGATACCTTGAGCAACAAAGAGTCGGATTCTCGGGCGCGGTGCGCGAAGTGGCTGACGACCGAGCCTATTTCTTTCAGCGGATCTACGATCTGCCTGCGTTCGAACGGCGGATACTCAATCAAACCCGTTCGCTCGAAAAGATTACATTTACGACGATTTGGCGCAAGCACAAATGGTTGACTCGCGCCTTCGGATCGCTGAGCGAGAATGCGCGCGGACTGCTCGGATTCTGCAATCCCGTACTTTCCACTATCGCGAATCGGTCCTCCACAGGAGCCAGCAATGGTTTTGAAGTGGAATACGGGGCTTTTCACCAGGCTCGGGACCTGTATGGCGATCTCATCATGACCGGCCGCAAGCCGCGAGATAAAGGTTGATGTCATTCCTACCAGTCCGAGTTACTTAGGATGCGCATCTTCTTTGCCGAGCTGGATGCTTGGGTACGCGCTGATAGAATTTAAACGGGCGTCATGCTCGCACCGTTCGAAGGCCTCTCGATAAAGGCCTCTAGCCTGTTTCAGTTGACGGATACCGACTTTTGGGTTCCCGATGCACGGCACGACATGACGATCGCGATTTTACTTCTCAAAATGACTGTCCTTATTAGCTTTTTGCTTCCCACGAGAACTTAGCCTCCAATGGAACCAATTAGTCTCTATAAGTTCGGCGGCAGCGAAGAAGTGCTTCGGCGGATACAAGCCCCACTTGTGAGATTCTTCCGAGGCTACGCACCGGTGCTTGATATCGGTTGTGGCCGGGGTGTTTTCTTGGGGCTGCTTTCAGGGGCTGGAATCGCGTCAATTGGCATTGATCATTCGGAAGAGGCACTTGCTGCCTGCCGGGCTAAAGGTTTAAGTGTTCATCGCCAGGACGGTCGAGATTACCTCGGGCAGAATCACGGCAAGTTCGGTGGAATTTTTTGTAGCCATGTAATCGAGCACATGGCCTACGATGACGCCATCATTTTTTTGAACCTTTGCAGGGGAGCGCTACGACACAATGGAATTATCTTGCTGATAACGCCGAATC
>JBOGLB010000432.1:0-7283 GCA_050745965.1 Terriglobales bacterium
TAACCAGCACATAGAAATTAAAGCAAACCGGCTCCCAAGTCCCATTTCAACTTCCAATAAAAATGCCACTCACGAAGTTTATGTTCGATTTTCCGCAGGCTTCAAAAACGCCAACACCTGCGCAGGCGAAACTCGACCGGTTAATTGGGCGGCGACAGCATGGTGCCGATGTGGCAAATTTAAAAGTCTCAGTAGGTTTGTTACGGTTACAAGCGCTAAGTTGCTGTCTTGCAAGTTGTCAGACGGCTTTGTTACCCTCGGTTACGTGCATGTGACATCGCCAGTAGCCGGCGCAGACATTTACCACCTCCAGATTGAAAGGCTGGTAAGTAGCCATACCATCCACGGGTCGGAGTCCCTCTGCAAGCTTTTGCGTTATTTGGCTGAGCACTCGCTGAAACATCCCGGGGTTCCGCTCAAGGAATATCAGATTGCGACTGAAGTGTTCGGACGCGCCCCAGATTTTGATCCCCATCTGGACTCCCTGATTCGGGTGCAGGCTGGACGTCTCCGTTCGAAGCTCTCCGAATATTACTTATCTGAAGGCGCTGAGGACTCGATTGTGGTCGAATTGCCCAAGGGCAGCTACGCGCTGTCATTCCATCACTCGGCCGCAGTTCCGAAGGGGATTTTGCGTGCGGCTGCGGCAAATGAAACCGCACAACCGGCTAAAGGCACTCTGACCATATTCACGCTCTCGGTTTTGCTGGCAGCCGCGGTCCTGGTGATCGCCGTGCTGCTCTTTAACCGGAGCCGCGCGAACTCAGAGAATCAAGAAGATGTAGTATCCCGGACCAGCGAGGACGCCCCAGAGGCCTTCCGGGTTTTCTGGCAGGCGTTCACCTCTGGTCCGGAAGAGCCCTGGGTCATCTTTAGCAATGGAGCTTTCGTTGGCAGGCCTGAGACCGGCCTGCGTTATTTCAATCCCGCGACCGACTCGAGAAAAAGGATCCTCGACCACTATACCGGCGTGGGTGAAGTGCTGGCAGTTTACGATCTCTCCCGCACATTTGCTCTGCTGCATCGCGAGTTACGCGTAAAGCGTGGGAGTCTGTTCTCGTTGGATGATGCCAAGAATAACAATCTGATCTTCGTTGGCTCACCCGCCGAGAACCTGACGTTGCGGGAAATACCCAGCACCCATGAATTTATTTTTCAGCGAGTTAAATCCGGGCCGCGAAAAAACGATCTGGCGGTGATCAACGTTCACCCCCAGGCGGATGAGGCCAAGACGTTCCTCGCCAGTCCGCAAGGCGTTCCCCTTACCGAAGACTATGCAATCATCGGCCTTGTGCCCGGGCTGGATCCGGCGCACTGGGTGCTGATTCTTGCCGGAACCACCACGATCGGCACCCAGGCAGCCGCAGAATACGTCTGCCGCGAGGATTCGCTTGAGCGGTTATTGCTACGCCTGAGCGCCTCTGACAGCGGGCAGATGAAGCCATTTGAAGCTGTGCTTCATGTGAAAGTAACGCAGGGGGTTCCGGTGGACACGGAGTTAGTTGCCTTGCGAAGAGTTGCTCAGTAACGACGCGGCCTCTTCGATGTGATCTTCCTCACTGCTGCGATTTTGCATGGGCCAGGCCGGCAGCCTTGCGAAATTCTTCTTCCGCTTCAGCCTTTTGCCCCTTGCGCTGCAGCGCCTCAGCCAGATGGAGATGTGCCGGCGCATAATCCGATGCAGCGCTTATGGCAGAGCGAAATTGTAAAATCGCTCCGTCCAGATCTCCCGCCTGAAGCAGTCTATTGCCTGAATTGGTGTTGAAAGTTGCCGTTTGCAGGCTGTTCGATTGCGCAAAGAGTTGTTGCGCCTTCCGGCTCTCCGCATCGGCCGCGGCCGTGTCGCCCAACTGGCGGAGCACGGCGGCCAGGGTCGTGTGCGCGCCTACCAATCCGGGTTGGAGTGAGACTGCCTTGCGCAGGGCCGCGACTGCGTCTTGCAACTTCTTGTCCTGCTTCAAAACTGTGCCAAGCGTGTAATATGCTTCGGCATAATCCGGCTGTGCGCGAATGGCTTCATGCAATTCATTTTCTGCGTCGCTAAAATTGCCTTTCTGCCAAAGTGTCACGCCGAGGGTGTAATGGATGTCAGGCTGATTGGGGGCGAGCCGGGCAGCTTTTCGAAACTCTGCAATCGCATCCGGTAGCTCGTCCTTTAGCTTCAGAGCCAGGCCAAGATCGTAATGGGCGGTGGCATCCTGAGGATCTATTTTCAAAACGAATTGAAACTGCTTGATTGCCGAGTCGAAATCCGTTTTTTGCAGATAAGCGGTGCCCAGATTGGCGAGGTAGCCTGGATCATCTGGCCGGGCGGCAATCGCCGACTCGAACTCAGGAATGGAGGCGACAGCATCCCCCGACTGGATAAGCGCCAGCCCCAGATTATTGTGCGCATCGGGATCTTTGGGCTGCAATTGAACCACGGTGCGAAATGCCGATACCGCGCCTCCGGCATCTCCGGTGCGCTGCAAGATGAGTCCGAGGCTGCGCTGGGCTTCTGCGAAATCTGGTTGCAGGCTGACGGCTTTTTTGAATTCTTCGATCGCCGGCCCGGACCGTTGCTGGTCTTGGAGAACGCGCCCCAGATAGTAATGGGCCTGCGCATTCGTCGGATCGGATTGGGCCGCTTCCAACAACAGATCGTGCGCCTGCGGTAACGCCTTTTGTTGCCAGCGTACGATGCCAAGATGGAGCTTCGCGCGTAAAAATTTAGGCTGAAGTCGCAGAGCTGCGGAAAATTGCGCAGCCGCATCATTTGTCTCGCCGCTCTGATCGAGCAACGATCCCAGGTCATCGTGCAAGTCCGGACGCTGCGGATCAAGCCTGATGGCTGCCTGCATTTCACTGATGGCTCCGATCAAATCACCCCGCAAGCTTTGTATCCTCCCCAGCGTCCGGTGACTTTCAGAATCTTTCGGAGCCAAACGAACAGCGTCACGTGCCTCGGATTCGGCCTCGGCGAAATCCTGGTTCGCAGCCAGACCATTTGCGAGGTTCAGGTGGGCCTGCGGGAAATTTGGCTTGAGCTTGATCGCCAGATGAAATTGAGAAATTGCCGAATCCACCTGTCCCTGATGAAAGAGGATCCATCCCAGCGAATTGTGCGCTTCGGGACTGTTTGGCGCCAGACGAACTAACTTTTCGAAAGTAGTTCTGGCGGATTCTAAATTTCCCTGGCGCAGGTCGGACATTCCCTCCGTGTAAAGAGCCTGCGCGTGTTCTCCCGCCGCGGGCGGCTGCACCGTCTGAGCCGCCGAAACTGCCCCCCCGCCGACGAGACGTAAGAGAAGTCCGGCGAAGATCAATACAGCTTTTGCCCTGAATCGCGTCGTCACAAGTCAAACATACTACTATGGCAAAACTGCGGCGGAGCTAATCGAAGGGCAAGACCGTTAGTAGTATGCTGGCAAGACGGTGAGGCAGTTTCTGCTTTTCAATCTCCTTGGACTCCAATTGTCGTTGCAACGAGCCGTCTCGCTCGGCTTGATCTTGGTGGGTCCGGCTGTCGGGGGCCGACTCCAAAAGCCGGGTCAAAAACTTGCCAACTTTGAAGACGTCGCCGCCAAGTCCGGCCTCACGATGATGAATGTGTTCGGTGGCGTGGATACGAAGAAATACATCATCGAGACGACCGGCACTGGGGTCGCGATTTTCGATTATGACAACGACGGATGGCCGGACATTTTTGTCGTCAATGGCACGACGCTCAAAGGGTTTCCCGAAGGCAAGGGCCCCAGCAATCACCTGTATCACAACAATCACGACGGGACTTTCACCGACGTGACCCAGCAGGTTGGTTTACAAGCCACGGGCTGGGGTCAGGGGGTCTGCGTCGGCGACTACGACAACGACGGGTGGGAAGATTTATACGTAACCTACTACGGCAGGAACCGGCTTTACCATAACGACCACGGCGTGTTTAAGGAGGTGGCCGAACAAGCCGGGGTCGCGGGTACTGGCAAAGCGTGGGGCACGGGATGCGCGTTTGTGGATTACGATCGTGACGGCAAACTGGATCTAATGGTCGCCAATTATGTGGATTTCGATCTCGCGACTGCTCCCGGGCCCGGCGAGCGGCCTGCCTGCATCTGGAAAGGCGTGCCGGTAATGTGCGGTCCACGTGGACTGCCCGGGGCAAAGAATATTCTCTACCACAATCTCGGCGGCGGAAAGTTCGAGGACGTGACCGTCAAATCACATATTGATAAAGCGGCCGGACATTATTCACTCAGTGTTTCCACGTTGGACTATGACAATGACGGCTGGCCCGATATTTACGTCGCTTGCGACAGCACGCCAAGCATCCTGTATCACAACAATCATGATGGAACGTTCACTGACGTGGCAGTCGTGGCAGGCGCTGCCTTCAACGAGGATGGACGAGCACAGGCGGGAATGGGCAGTACGGTTGCGGATTTCAATGGCGACGGTACTCTCGACATTTTCCGCACCAACTTTTCCGATGACACTTCGACTCTCTACCGCAACAATGGAAACGGAATCTTCGACGACGTGACCTATGCCGCCGGACTTGGACTGCACACTCAGTATCTGGGATGGGGCGCCATGTTCTTTGACTTCGATAACGATGGCTGGCCCGATCTGCTGGTGGTCAACGGACATGTCTATCCTGAAGTGGACAAGCAGCACCTGGGCAGCAACTTTCAGGAGCCGAAGATTCTCTATCACAACAACGGGAACGGAACGTTTACCGACATCTCCGCGGACGCCGGCTTAGCAATCAATGCCGCAACATCCGCCCGTGGTTTGGCGGTGGGCGATCTGTGGAACGATGGGCGACTTTCCGCCGTCATCAGCAACATGAACGGGCATCCCAGCCTTTTGGTCAATCAGGTCAAATCCGCGAATCACTGGATTGCCTTTCGTATGGTCGGCACCAAATCCAATCGTGACGGCATCGGCGCACGCATTAGTTTGCAAGCCGGCGGAAGGATGCGAGTGGATGAGGTCCGCAGCGGTTCCAGCTATTCATCGAGCAGCGACATGCGAGTGCATTTTGGTCTGGGGGGGGCGAACAAGATTGACTTTGTGCAAGTCCACTGGCCAAGCGGGCTGATGGAACGATTTCACGATCTTCCAGTGGATGCGATTCACGTCTTGAATGAAGGGACGGGTGCCGTGGTGCGCGCCAATCCATAAAATTGCTTTCCGCATGTTACATACCGCGCGTAATATGCTATGCATTTGCCTTTTGAAGTCGCCGGAAATACGACCGCATTGGAGACTGCCTTGTGAATATGCGCGGGTCACTGTCCGTCGTCGTCCTGTTGTCGTTCATTGCAGTTTTTCCGATCGTTGCGCAACAACCCCAACACACAGATGCTGTGGCCGGTCAGGCGCGGGCTTCCACGGACCCCTGGTGGAAGCATGCAGTGATTTACGAAATCTATCCGCGGAGTTTTCAGGACTCCAACGGCGATGGCATCGGCGACATCAATGGAATCACTTCGCGGCTCGATTACTTGAAAGATCTGGGCGTTGACGCGATCTGGATCACGCCCATGTATCCCTCGCCGCAGGTGGATTTCGGCTACGACGTTTCGAATTATGAAGCCATTGACCCGCAGTTTGGCACCATGGCGGATTTCGATCGCCTCGTGATCGAAGCGAAGAAGCGGAACATTCGCATCATCATGGATTATGTTCCGAACCACACGTCCGACCAGCACCCGTGGTTTGTGGAATCACGTTCTTCGCGCACAAATCCCAAGCGCGACTGGTATATCTGGCGCGATGGCAAGGGTCCGGGAGAGCCCCCCAACAACTGGCAGTCGTGGTTCGGCCATTCCGCGTGGACTTTCGACCCGAAGACCGGACAGTGGTATTACCATTATTTTTATGTTCAGCAACCCGACCTGAACTGGCGAAATCCTGAAGTGCGCAAAGCGATGTATGACGTTCTGCGCTTCTGGCTCGCTCGCGGAGCGTCTGGTTTTCGCATGGATGCGGTTTCGCGGCTCTTCGAAGACCCCAATCTGCATGATGATCCCATTCTTCCCGGAAAAAATGCCTTTGGCGACCCAAACATCCGGCATAAATACACACAGGAGCTGCCGGAAGTACACGATGTGCTACGCTAAATACGGTCGTTGGTGAACACCTACCCCGGTGATCCGGTCCTGATCAGCGAATCCGACGAGCCAACGATTCAGGATCTGGTGCGGGTCTATGGGGTGAACGACGATGAAGTACAGCTTCCGATGGATTTTCAAGTGGCAGACTTGAACCGGCTCTCGGCGTCCGAGTTCCGAAAGCTGCTTGATCAAATTGAATTCAATCCGGTGGAGGGTCAGCCTTATTTCTTTTTAAATAATCACGATCAGGCGCGCACATGGGACCGCTACGGCGATGGAATCCACAACGATCAAATCGCGAAGCTCATGGCCACCCTGCTGCTGACCACCCGCGCCACTCCGCAACTGTATTACGGTGAAGAAGTCGGCATGCGCACCACCGTTCCCGCTCGCAAGGAAGACGTTAGAGATCCAGTAGGCCGTACAGGATGGCCCAAAGATAAAGGACGCGACGGCGAGCGCACTCCCATGCAATGGGACAGCTCGCAGGATGCTGGTTTCAGTCAGGCCGCGAAGACATGGCTTCCGGTCCCCGCCAGCTATGCCGAATACAACGTTGCAACTGAAGCCGGCAATCCCGATTCGATTCTCAACTTCTACAAACGCGTCATTGCGCTCAGGCGCGAACTGCCCGCGATGCGGAATGGCGATTATTTCGCAGTGAATCGCGACGATCAGAACGTGCTGGCGTATCTGCGAAAAGGCGCTCCCGGAGAGGACTCTGTCCTGGTGGCGCTGAACATGAGCGCCGCACCGCGAACCGTAACCTTTAAACTTTGGGGCTTTGGAGTACCCGGTAAGAGCGCGCACGTGTTGCTCGCAGCTCCGCAGCAATCAGCTGCCGACCTGACACTCGATCAAGTAAAGCTGGAGCCCTTCGGGGTTTTGATTGCTGTAGTGAAATAGCGCGCTTGGGCTATAGGAGAATTAGGTGATGAGGATCTATATCGGACGTTACGTGTATGGATTGGCTGCCGTGGCTTTTGGCGTCATCACTTTGGTCTGGCGTGACTTTAACACCTGGCAGCAGATCAGGCCGCTTGGGAGCATTCCTCACCGCGAGATTCTCGTGTACATTGCCGCTTCGATTGAGCTCTTTGGCGGTATCGCGATTCAATGGCGCAGAACGGCACGAGCGGGCGCTTTCGCGCTTGGAATCATCTACCTTATCTTCGCGTTGCTCTGGGT
>JBOGLB010000433.1:0-3408 GCA_050745965.1 Terriglobales bacterium
TCTCTTCGATTGCGACATTATCCGGGTGGTGTTCGCGAATGATTTCACCAAGCCTCGCGAAAATCGTAGCCAGCCGTTCGCATAGCGGGTCACGCGGGGAAAGCTCAATCGCGCCGCACGTAATGCAAATCAGCTTTTCCTCTGGATCGAGCTCGACGACTCCGTAGCCTGTATATTCCGTGCCGCAATCAATGCCGAGAACCCGCATGGGGGCAAGTTTACCTCAGGAGCACAGTCGGCGAACGTACCTCCGGGAGTTCATTTTTGTGCCCGGTGTTCCTTTGCTCCGATAAACGGCTTAATGATAACCTCTATGTTCCGTCAGACAAGAAGAGGCTGTAGCCCTGTCCAAAGGCGCCCCTCTATCTGTCCGAGGACGGCGTAAGAATAACCTTTGAAGATTGAGCACAGGAAATACTGAACCAGTCGAAATTTTTCACAGGAGCAAATAATGAAAGTTGGCATTCTCACGGGCGGAGGTGATTGCCCCGGGCTCAACGCAGTCATACGCGCCGCAGTACGTAAAGGTTGTTTTCATTATGAAGACGAATTCATAGGATTTCTCGAGGGCTGGCGCGGCGTGATGGAAAATATGACGATTCCGCTAGACCTGTCAGTCGTCGCTGGAATTTTGCCTCGCGGTGGAACTATTCTCCGCACTTCACGAACCAATCCGGCAAAAAAGCCCAATGGCTTGGAGCAGTGTATCGCGACTCTGAACAAGAATGGCGTTGAGGCGCTCATCGCAATCGGCGGCGACGACACGCTAACCGTCGCCAGCAAGCTTTATGCCAAAGGCTTCAAGGTGGTCGGCGTGCCCAAGACGATTGACAATGACCTCGCCGGCACCGATTACACTTTCGGATTCGATACTGCCGTAAACGTCGTCATGGAAGCCATTGACCGTGTGCATACCACTGCCGAAGCCCACAATCGCGTAATGGTTGTCGAAGTGATGGGACGCGACGCCGGATGGATCGCGATTCATAGCGGCGTCGCAGGCGGCGCTGATGTCATTTTAATCCCGGAAAAACCTTTCGATATTGATAAAGTTGCCGACACGATTCGGCTGCGACACTCCCGTGGCCGTTACTTCAGCATTGTGGTGGTCGCGGAAGGCGCAAAGTTCTCGCCGACCAGTTCCGCGGACGGTTCGGCTGTCTCCCTGGATGGCGACAAGGATGAATTTGGACACGCGCGGCTTGGTGGAATTGGCAACATTCTGGGGAAAGAACTGGAGAAGCGTACCGGCTTTGAAACGCGAACCGTTGTTCTGGGCCACATCCAGCGCGGCGGCACGCCCACGGCGTTCGATCGCGTCCTGGCAACTCGCTATGGATTGGGAGCCATTGACATGGTTCACCGCGGCGAGTTCGGGCGAATGGCCGCGCTGCGCGGAAATAAAATTATTTCCATTCCGCTTCAGGAGGCCATCTCCAAGAATCGCACTGTGGACCAGGAAATGATGGACGTTGCCAGCGGAATTCTAGAGAAACTCAACGATGACAAATTAACGGACGGAAAAATTGTCAATAAATAAGGAGACGGTGGAAAAATAAATCCAGGGGCTACCGCCGGAATTCCCGGCTCCTCAAATGAACTGGTCCCTCGTAATTATTGAATTCGACATGGTCATCGCGGCCATGATCTGGATTTTCCTTTTCCGCCGCAACAAACCAACCTTCACCAGTCTTCGGCCCATCGAGCGATGGTTCGGCAGGCTGGCTCGCCGAAAAAAACTTTCAATCCTGATTGTTGGATTGCTGACTCTTTGCACCCGAATTGCCCTGATCCCGGTAATGGGCATCCCCCAACCGTCGGTTCATGACGAATTCAGCTACCTCCTAGCCGCGGATACTTTCGCGCACGGAAGACTCACCAATTCCCCTCATCCCATGTGGATACATTTTGAAAGCTTCCACATCATTCAGCAACCCACTTACATGTCCATGTATCCGCCGGCTCAAGGGCTGGTTCTGGCTCTGGGTCAGATCCTCGGGCATCCGTGGATCGGCGTGTTGCTGAGCACAGCGGCCATGTGCGCCGCAATCTGCTGGGCGTTACAGGGATGGCTCCCCCCCCGCTGGGCGCTCTTGGGCGCCTTGCTGGCATGGCTCAGGCTGGGAATTTTCAGTTACTGGATGAACAGTTATTGGGGTGGCTCGGTGCCCGCTTTGGGAGGAGCGTTAGTGTTTGGTACCCTTCCGCGCCTGATGCGAAGACCGAGCCGCACAAATGCGCTCGTTATGGCCGTCGGCCTAACCATCCTTGCGAACAGCCGCCCGTATGAAGGGCTGGCGCTCAGCCTGCCAATTGCTGTGATCCTCCTGTTCTGGATTGCTGGAAGAAAACGGCCCCCGCTGGCGGTTTCTTTACGATCTGTGGTCCTTCCAATCTCATTGGTATTGCTTATTGCCGCCCTTGCTATGGGTTATTACAACCATAGGGTCACCGGCAACGCCTTCACGTTGCCCTATGAGGTAAATCAAAGCACATACAGCCGGGCGCCGCTATTCCTCTGGGAAAAACCGCACCCCGAGCCTGTTTATCACCATGCGCTCATGCGCGACTTCTACAATCAATATCTCCAAATTTTTCAAAAAGAGCGTACGATGACTGGGCTTTGGAACCGGACTCTGGAACTCATTCTTCTTCTTTGGCTTGTCTTCATTGGCCCAGCGCTGTCCATTCCACTAGTGGCATTTCCCTACGCCCGCCGCGATCAGCGTATGCGTTATCCGCTCCGCATAGGCGCTTTTTTTATGCTGGCCATTTGGGCTGAGACTTGGATGCAGGCTCATTACCTCGCACCCGCCGCGGCACTTATATTTCTGGCCATTCTTCAATGCATGCGTCACCTCGCCCGCTGGCGATGGCGTGAGTTTTATTTTGGCCCGCTCTTGATTCGCGCGATCTTGATCATTTGTTTCGCGATGGCACTCTTCAAACTGGTAGCGATACCAACACGTCTGTGGGGAACTACCTGGCCCCGTGGAAACGTAGATCGCGCTAAACTGCTGCGGAAGCTTGACGCTACTCCCGGCGAACAACTAGTTATCGTGCACTACGGTAAGAACCACGATCCCGCAAATGAATGGGTATACAACTCTGCTGACATTGACCATTCCAAGGTCGTATGGGCGCGCGATATGGGCGATGCCGGCAATAAGGAACTACTGCAATATTTCAACCACCGAAAGGTTTGGATTCTGCACCCAGACGTATCTCCGCCGCGCCTTGATCCTCTCGCTCCAAATGAACTGCGGTCCACCGCGCCTGAAAGAAGGGCGTCGCATTGAGGACGCAATGACGGTTACCGCTCTCCCCTAGCGTTGCCGGTCCCTATTTTTATAACTCTTTCTCGTACACGGCAATAAAATGCAAGCCGGCTCCGAAAATGTAATCGAG